>CAYPLM010000076.1:0-8314 GCA_964411575.1 uncultured Oscillibacter sp.
GTACGGATTCCCACGCCAGTGTGCGAAACTTGCTCGGAATGACGAGGGCTCTTTGACACGCTGGGGCGGCAGGCACGATGCCTGCCGCCCTTTTTGAAGATTTCTATATTTTCCGGGGATATCCATGAGAACTTGTCATGAATGCAATCAGTAAAAATAGGTAGACAAATATTCCCGGTGCTGGTATAATGAAATGCAATAAAGTAGACGATTATATTTCTTGCTGTGCAGGGCTTCGCGCCCGCAAGTGTTGCAAGCGTCCGCTTTTTGTCCGGACAAAAAATTCCTGTGCATTTGCACAGGAAGAGTGCTCAGTGCATCTGGGGAGTGAGCGCCCCTTTGCAGATAGATTCTTCATTTCAGAAAGGAGAACTCGCATGAACAAGCACCTCAGCAAGCGCCTGATCTCTCTCGTTCTGGCTCTCGTCATGTGCCTGAGTCTTACTGCGCCCGCCGGCGCGGTGGCCTCCGACAACGGCGTGAACGTCAAGTTCGAGAAGGTCGACAACAGCGTGATTTCCGTCAACAACAGCGACCGCGTTGTGCAGGAGATCGCACAGCCCCAGCTCTATGCTGACACGGACAGCGTCCGCGTCTCCATCCTTCTCGAAGAGGAGTCCACCATTGAAATGGGCTACTCCGTTGAGAACATCGCCGAAAATGCACAGGCGATGGCTTACCGCGCCAGCCTGCAGACGCAGCAGGAAATGATGACGGCAAGCATCTCCGATGCCATCGGCGAAGAGCTCGATGTCGCATGGAACCTCACCCTTGCGGCAAACATCATCTCCGCCAACGTCACCTACGGTGACATCGAGGCCATCAAGGCCATTCCCGGTGTTGCTGACGTTGTCATCGAGACCCGCTATGAGCCCGACATGGTCAGCGTGGACGAATACGATCCCGACATGGCCACGTCCGAGTATATGATCGGCTCCAACTACGCCTGGGCCGAGGGCTACACCGGTGCGGGCAGCAAGATCGCCATCATCGACACCGGCACCGACACCGACCACCAGAGCTTTGACACGGCTGCCTTTGAGTATGCCATCAACGAGGTCAATGCTGAGCGTGCGGCGGAGGGCAAGGCTGCCATTGAGCTGATGACCGCCGAGAGCATCGCTGCGGTGCTCGACAAGCTCAACATCACCACCGCCAGCAAGTGGGTCAAGCTTGGCACCGTCTCGGCGGACGAGCTGTATCTCAACGCCAAGATGCCCTTCATCTTCAACTATGTCGACGGCGGCTATGATGTCACCCACGACAACGACACGCAGGGCGAGCACGGCTCCCACGTCGCCGGTATCGCTACGGCCAACCGCTACATCAACGTCAACTTCGGCGTTGAGGATGCCGAGCCCGTGTATGACGATGCGCTCACCGTCGCGCATACGCAGGGTGTTGCACCCGACGCGCAGCTGATCACCATGAAGGTGTTCGGCAAGGGCGGCGGCGCTTACGACTCTGACTATATGGTCGCCATCGAGGACGCTGTGATCCTCGGCGCGGACAGCATCAACCTCTCCCTCGGCTCCGGCGCCGCAGGCTTCAGCTCCTCCAGCGCCACCTATCAGAAGCTGCTCGACAGCCTCACCGAGGCGGGCGCTGTGGTGTGCATGTCCGCCGGTAACTCCTACAACTGGCAGAACAGCACTCCCTATGGCTTCCTCTACAGCGACGGCATTTCCATGCAGACCGACGGCTCCCCGGGTTCCTTCACCAATTCTCTGGCCGTCTCCTCTGCCGTCAACATCGGTACCACGAGCAACGTGCTCACCGTGGGTGAGAACAAGGTGTCCTTCACGGAGAGCAGCTACGGTCAGGACTCCATCACCACGCTCGACACCACCGGCAACGGCACCGAGTATGACTTTATCCTCTTTGAAAGCCCCGGCGTGGACGGCGACGGCAACAACCTGCTCACCGACTATGCCGACGTGATCAGCGGCAAGATCGCCATGGTCTATCGCGGCAGCTCCTCCTTCTATCAGAAGGCGGATGCGCTGGTCAGCCTGGGCGCAATCGCCAGCATCATGGTCAACAATGCGCCCGGTTCGTTCAACATGAACCTCACGGGCATTACCACCACCAATCCCTGCGTGGCCATCTCCCAGGAGGACGGCGAGCTGTTCAAGGCCAACCCCGTCACCGACGAGGCGGGCAACGTGCTCTACTACACTGGCAAGGTCAGCGTCTCTGCCGACGTCGAGAGCCTGCTCACCAACAATGGCTGGATCACCATGAGCGACTTCAGCTCCTGGGGCGTGCCCGGCTCCCTTGAGCTCAAGCCCGAGATCACCGCGCCTGGCGGCAATATCTACTCCGTCAACGGCGCAGTGCCCGGCGGCCAGGCGTATGAGAATATGTCCGGTACCTCCATGGCCTCCCCGCAGATGGCCGGTATGGTGGCCGTCCTCGCGCAGTACATCCGTGAAAACGGTCTGGTCGAAAAGACCGGTAAGTCTGCCCGCTTCCTCGCGCAGAGCCTGCTGATGTCCACCGCCTCCAACATGTGGGAGACGGACAGCGGCTATTACTACTCCATCCTCATTCAGGGCGCCGGCCTTGCTAACCTCAAGTCTGCCATTGACGCCCACAGCTACATCGAAATGGCTGCGGACGCCAACGCCGGTGCGGCGGATGGCAAGGTGAAGGTCGAGCTCGGCGACGACCCCGACCGCACGGGTGTTTACACCTACTCCTTCACCCTCAACAACATGACCGACGAGGACGTCGACTACAGCTTCTACACCGACATCTTCACGCAGGACATGTTCGACGCGTCGATCGATGACGAGGGCAACACCCTCAGCTTCCTCGACACCTGGACGACTGCCCTTCCCGCCAACGTGACCTATTATGTCAACGGCAAGAAGCTCAACGCCTCCGAGTATGACGCGCAGAAGGTGCTCGACTATGTGGCGCGCAACGGCGAGGTGAACGAGAACGAGCGTGTCTCCTTCGATATCGACGACGACGGCGAGCTGACCACCTACGACGCGCACCTGATGCTCAGCGACGCGTGCGTGCTGCCCGCCAACGGCTCGGTCGACGTGACCGTGGAGATCGATGTCAACGGCTGCATCGACGAGGAGCGCTATCCCGTCGGCGCGTACATCGAGGGCTTCACCTATGTGGTCGAGTGGGTCGATGACGTGGCTGTGGCTGACCACTCCATCCCCATCCTTGGCTACTACGGCAGCTGGACTGAGGCGAGTATGTTCGACATTGGCTCTCTGGCCGACCACTACTACGGCACGGAGACCCGCGTGCCCTACCTCTATGAAAGCAACAGCATCTACTATAACTACCTCACTGTGAAGTACCCCGGCGACAGCAACGAGTATTATGTCCTCGGCAACCCCGTCTATGCTGAGCCTGTGTACGATCAGGAGCTCAACGCTTTCAACTCCGACGGTACTATTGTCAAGTACAACTATGCGCTCATCCGCAACGCCGGCGCTGCCATCTGGCAGGTCACCGACGCGGAGACCGGCTCGGTCTATGCCCGCGGCGACCTTGGCCAGCTCACCGCTGCCTACTACTATGTCAACGGTTCGGCATGGCGCAACACCAGCGCCAATGCCTCGATCAACTGGCAGGGCACCAACGCACAGGGCGAAAAGCTCCCCGAGGGCACCAAGGTCGATGTCTCCCTTGTCATGGCTCCCGAGTATTACGCCTCTGCTGATGGCACCTATAACTGGGATGCGCTCACCAACGGCATTCTGGGTTCCGGCGCTTATCAGACTACCCGCATGACCATCGACAACACCGCTCCCGAGCTGCTCGAGCTGGTCTACGACGCCGAGAGTGTCACCCAGGGCGAGGACAGTTTCGCCACGGTACGCGCCACGATCCGCGACAACATCCATGTGGCCGGCGCGGTCCTGTACCAGAATGGTGTTGCCCGGAATCTCGACTTCAGCATCCCCAACCGCAGCCAGGGTGAGTACGAGCTTGACAAAAACGACAACGAGATCGTCGAGCTCGAGCTGGCGTTCGTTGGCGCGGATGAGAACAACTCCGAGTACTATGTTGTGGTGTACGACTACGCCAGCAATGCCTCCACCTACAAGTTCATCATCACCGATGAGGGCGGCGTGAACGACGAGCAGGTCAACCCCACCAAGATCATCCTGCCTGAGTCTGTAAACGTCATCAAGGGCACCACGCTCCAGCTTAAGCCGGAGTTTGAACCCTGGCTTGCGGACACCAGAGTCACCTGGACCTCCGACAGTGAGAGCATTGCCACCGTCAATGAAAACGGCCTTGTCACGGGCCTTGAGACGGGCACGGCTGTCATCACCGCCACCTCCGTGGCGGAGCCCACGGTCTCTGCCAGCTGCACGGTCACCGTCAAGGCCTACGAGGTCACGCTCACCGGCATCCTGCAGGATGAGAACGGCAATCCGCTGCTCTTCTCCTGGGATCTCGACAAGGACAAGACCTGGAAGAAGACTGCCGATCTTGACAACAATCTCCAGGCTGCCGCCTATAACAGCTACAGGAAAGACGGCACGGCGTACCAGATGAATACCTCCGGTTACCTCTACAAGATCAACTCCGTCACCGGTGAGACGCTGGCGGCCTCTGAGGGCAGCATCGGCTTCGGTGCACCCTTGCAGGATCTTGAGGCTTCCTTCATTGGCGAGTATAGCTTCGAGCAGGAGCTCCTTGTCGGTGTGTACGGCAGCTATCTCCTCTACTCCTATCCCGGTATGGGCAACTCCTTTGACAATGGGTGGAATATGGCGAACTATCTGAGCGCCTACCTGGGCGCGAGCAAGTTTACCGCTGTTGCCTGGAGTGGTTGGACGACGAACACGAGTGGCAATTATGTCGATACGTTCTACTGCCTGACGGACAGCGGCGACTTCTGGTGGATGGCGCCCGATTTCACCACCGGCAGAGCGAGCTTGAACTACTTCTTCATCGAGGGCCTCGAGGGTCTCACGTTCCCCGGCTATGACGGCTCCCTCTACTGCTCGCTGGTCTGGGCAGGCGGCACGACCTTCTATCTCAGCTACTTCAACGGCAGCACCAACCAGATCTATGTGATCGAGTACGATGCTGACTCCGGGAACTTCGTGGCGACCTTCCTTGGCGATGTGGGCGAGGGGGTCTGGCCCGCAAGCCTGCTCAAGGTCACGGCAAACGCCACGGAAAGCACGGAAACGACCGATGCCATGCAGGCTGTTGTGTTCGAGGCTCTGCCCGAAATGGCTGAGGCCGAGCAGATCATTCTGCCCACCGAGCCCGAGACTGCCGGCGGTCTCAACGCTGTCAAGGTCAACGAGAGCGCTGCGGCCAACAAGGTCGAAAAGAACGCTGCCGAGACCAACGGCGTGACGGTTGCCGACACCGGCCGCATCTATCTCGATGTCACCGCGGAGAAATCCTCCAACGGTCTTGTCCAGATCAAGTACGACGCTGCGGCGCTCACCTTCGAGGGCTTTGAAAGCAAGAACGTTGCCCTCACCAGCGCCTCCGGCAACGACGGCATCGCGCTGCTTGCCTATGCCACCGGCCTTGAGAGCCTCAACGGCAAGCTCGGCACCATGGTCTTTACCTACGACAAGAACAACTGCCCCTATGAAACGAAGGTAACCATTACCACCCTGCAGGACAACGACAACTTCGTTCCCTCTGAGGACACCGAGATGACCATCCAGCTCAAGGAACGTCCCTATGTCACGCCCGGTAACCCCGGCGGCAGCGGCGGCGGTTCCGGCAGCGGCGGCAGCGGCTCCGGCTCCGGCAGCGGCTCCGGCTCCAACGAGAACAAGTTCCCCTTCACCGATGTCAAGAAGAGCGACGATGCCTACAAGGCTATCAAGTATCTCTATGACAACGGCATTATGATCGGCACCGGTGCCACCACCTTCAGCCCCGACATGGTGCTCGATCGCGGCATGGTCGCCACCATCCTCTATCGTCTCGAGGGTGAGCCCAATGTCAGCTTCAAGGGCGTATTCTCCGATGTCACCGCCGACCTCTACTGCGGCAAGGCAGTGGAGTGGGCTGCGGCCAAGAGCATCGCGCTCGGCTGCCCCGACGGCTCCTTCAAGCCCTATGAGTATGTCACGCTCGAGCAGCTGGCTGCCTTCCTCAGCCGCTACGCTGCGACCAAGGGCATCAAGACCGAGGGTGCGGCGCTGAGCAGCACGGCCAATGTCTCCGACTGGGCCAAGGCCGATGTGGCCTGGGCGCTGGCCGAGGGCATCTTCACCGCCGAGCAGGCTGAAAACGCTAACCGCAACGCCACCCGCGGCGAGGTCGCTCTGGCAGTGTACACCTACTTCACCAAGCTCGCAAAGTAATTTCCCCTACCGAAAAGGCGGAGACAGCAATGTCTCCGCCTTTTTGAGCGTGTCAAAAAACCGCTGACGCGTTTTGCAGGGCGCGGCGCCCCGTGGCCCCATGGAACAACACGACCGCGTCATTGCGAACCAGTCCGCAGACTGGTGTGGCAATCCGCCCTTTTTTGTCCGCGCTTTCGAATCATTCCGACGCACATTTGTCTTGACTTACAGGGCGCGGCGCCCCGTGGCCCGTGATACACCTTGCAGATCTGCGCCGCTCCGTCCTGCCGGACATCCTTCACCATGCAGCAGACACAACGACGGAAATTGTGGGAAAAAGAATTGATTTTTTGCGCAGGTGTGCTATAATGGGGGCATCAAAGAAAAGGAGAAGCTTCCCTATGACTTATACTTATTACACCACGGGCACCTGTTCCCGCCAGATGAACATCCAGCTTGAAAACGGCGTGGTGCGTGACGTGGAGATCATCGGCGGCTGCAACGGCAACCTCAAGGGCATCCGTTCGCTCGTGCTGGGCATGAAGGCGGAGGACGTGATCGAGCGTCTGCGCGGCATCCGCTGCGGCGACAAGGCCACCTCCTGTCCCGACCAGCTGGCCATTGCGCTCGAGCGGGCGCTTGCCCAGCAGCAGTGATGCAGCGTCCGGCGCACTGCGGCCTGTTTGACGGCATCTCCGGCGAGGACTGCGGCGCGATGTTCGACTGCTTCGGCGCGCGTGAGGCGAGCTACAAGGCCGGGCAGGTCATCTGTGAGTTCGACGGCAGACAGGAAAACGTCGGCATCCTTCTCAGCGGCTGCGCCGAGCTGCTGCGGCTGGACGTGGACGGAAACCGCACCATCCTCGAGTCGCTCTGCGAGGGCGGCGTGTTCGGCGAGGTGCTGGCTTTTTCCGGCGCGGCGGGGGATTCCACCTTTCTGGAGTGCCGGCAGGACTGCCGCGTGCTGTATCTGCGCTACGACCAGATCACAAAGCGCTGCGAAAAAGCCTGCGTGCGGCACAGCCAGCTGGTGCAGAACCTTTTCCGCCTCCTGTCGGAAAAAACGCTCACCCTCAGCCGCCGGGTCGAGGTGCTCTCGCGCCGTTCCATCCGTGAAAAGCTGCTGTGTTACTTTGAACAGCAGCTTCCTGCCGGGGCGCGCAGCTTCACGCTGCCGTTTTCGCTCAGCGCGCTGGCTGACTACATCGGGGCCGACCGCAGCGCCATGATGCGCGAGCTGAAAAAACTGCGCGACGAGGGCACGGTGCAGACCGACGGCCGTCGCGTCACGCTGGCATAGCGCCCGGCAACCACTTTTTTTCGCGCAACCACCGCTTCAGGGAAATCCATATTTTGAAGAGAGGTCAGATTATGTATCGTATCGTCAAGAAAGAGGCTCTTAAGCCGACTGTCATCCTCTACGAGATCGAGGCGCCGATGGTCGCAAAGAAGGCTCAGCCCGGCCAGTTTATCATCCTCCGCGTGGATGAAAACGGCGAGCGCATCCCCATCACGATCCACGACTACGACCGCGAGAAGGGCACTGTGAGCATCATCGTGCAGACCATCGGTGCGACCACCGAAAAGCTCAGCCACAAGGCACAGGGCGAGTACATCCAGGACTTCGTTGGCCCCCTCGGCCGCCCCACCGAAACGGAGGGGAAGAAGAAGGTGTGCGTCGTCGGCGGCGGCGTGGGCTGCGCCATCGCCTACCCCGTGCTCAAAAAGTTCCACGACTGCGGCGCGGAGGTGCACGCAGTGGTCGGCTTCAAGAATAAGGATCTCGTGATCCTTGAGGACAAGTTCCGTTCCGCCTCCAGCGTGCTCAAGCTGTGCACCGACGACGGCTCCTACGGCCAGAAGGGCATGGTCACCGACGCGCTCAAGGAGCTGATCGAAGAGGGCAACCAGTATGACGAGATCTTCGCCATCGGCCCGGCCATCATGATGAAGTTCGTCTGTAAGACCACTGAGCCCTACGGCATCCCCACCACCGTTTCCATGAGCCC
>CAYPLM010000077.1:0-8256 GCA_964411575.1 uncultured Oscillibacter sp.
AAGATGAACTGGCGCAAGTGGTTTATCGCTGTAGGGACGGCGGTGCTCTATGTAGAGGAGACGATCAACAACCCCGAGTTCCAGCAGAAGGCGGCTGATCTGAGCCTGCTGCTCAATTACCGTGGGCCCGAGGAATTCTCCGCTTATATCAACGACTATGCCGTGCAAATGCAGGAGCTGTACGACGCGAATCCCTGGTAAAAACTGGATGCAATGTGAAACTGCCTACCCTTTTTCTACATGAGAGAGGGTAGGCAGTCACGAAAGAAGGAGAATGCTATGAAAGTTGCAGATCGTATTACGGGCGTTGTCATCATGGCGCTGTCCGTATATGGATATATTTACTCCAAAAATCTCAAGGGCGATGCAGGTGTGCTGCCTGCCATCATTTTTGTTGCGCTGTTTATCGGTGCGGTGGCGCTGGTTGCCAATTCGTTTTCCCAAAAGCCCACAGAGGAGATCGAGAAGATGAACTGGCGCAAGTGGTTTATCGCTGTAGGGACGGCGGTGCTCTATGTAGTCATGATGAACATCATTGGGTTTTATCTTGCGTCCGCGCTGTACCTTGTGGGCACGATGTACTATTTCGGGGTGCGCAAGCTGAAAACGTTGCTGCTCGTGCCGGTGGTTTTTGACGCGCTGATCTGGGTGTGCTTTGGTTTGATCCTTGGTATCAGCCTGCCTGTGCCGTTTTTCATGTGAGCGGCAGGAAAGTGGAGGTAGCAAATGCTTGACAATATTTTGATGGGTCTTTCGGCCCTGTGCAACATTGAAACGATCCTGTTGATGCTGGCAGGAACCTTTGCCGGGATCGTGGTTGGCGGCATTCCGGGGCTCAACGGCTCCATGGCGATCGCGTTGCTCATCCCCATCACCTATGCAATGAATCCTGTGGCCGCGCTGGCGATGCTCTGCGGCATTTACAACGGCGCGATGTACGGTGGCTCGATCTCCGCAGTGCTTTTCGGCATTCCCGGCACGCCCGCAGCCTGCGCCACCATCATCGACGGACATACTATGGCCAAAAAGGGACAGGCGTTGCGCGCGCTGGAGCTTTCCGCCTCCGGGTCATGCTTCGGCGGCATTTTCAGCGTGATGATCCTTATCGTTGCGGCGCCCACGCTTGCAAGGTTTGCGCTCAAGTTTGGTCCTGCGGAGTACTTCTGGGTGGGTATGTTCGGCCTGAGCATCATCGTCAGCCTTTCCAACGATTCGATGATCAAGGGGCTGATTACCGGCTTTTTCGGTCTGTTCCTTGCGATGGTCGGTCAGGATCCCAACACGGCGGTCGGGCGCTTTTTGCTGCGCGCGATCCCCAAGCTCGGCACGTTGAAGGTGTCGACGCAGCTGCTCAGCGGGCTGGAGCTGGTGCCTGTGCTCGTCGGACTTTTCGCACTGCCCGAGGTGTTCCACATGCTGGAGCATTCCGGGGAGGAGCGCCATATTGATACCAGCGCCAAAATCGATTACACGGAAAAAGTGCGTCTTTTCGACCAGTTCCCAAAGCGCTGGTTCAACTATCTTCGTTCCGCGATCATCGGCACGATAGTCGGCATCATCCCGGCTGCGGGTGGTAATATCGCGGCCTTTATCTCCTATGATATGGCAAAGCGCAGCTCAAAGGATCCCGGCAGTTTTGGCAAGGGCAATCCTGACGGCGTGCTTGCCTCTGAGACGGCAAACAACGGCGTGACCGGCGGCTCGTTTGTACCGCTGCTCTCTCTTGGCGTTCCCGGCAGCACCTCCACGGCGGTGATCATGGGTGCGTTCATGATCCAGGGCATCAACCTCGGCCCGTCAATCTTCAATACGAATGCCGAGCTGGTCTATGCCCTGATGGTGGCGCTCCTGCTGACCAATATTCCGATGGTGTTCATCGGCTTTTACGGCTCGCGCCTGTTCAGCAAGAGCCTGAATATGCCGCAGAATGTGCTTGCGCCGGTCATCCTTGCGTTTTCTGTCGTTGGCTCTTATGCGATCCGGTACAATATGTTCGATGTAATCGTACTGTTCTTCTTCGGACTGCTGGGGTATCTGATGAACAAGTTCAAGTTCCCTATGGCGCCGCTGGTGCTCGGGCTGATCCTCGGCTCCATTGTCGAGCAGAATCTGCTGCGCGCGCTTACGGTGTCTCACGGCAGCGTGCTCGGTCTGCTCAACTCCCCGATCTCTTGGGTGATGTTCCTGCTTGTGGTGCTGTGCATCGTCACCGGTATCCGCAATACGATCCAGTCCCGCACGACCTTTAACGTCGGCAGCGACATTGTGGACGCGGTGAACGCTGAAAGTGCGGATGACAACGCGCAGTGAGGAGAAGAAAATGAGGGACGAAAAGCTTTATACAGAGGCACGCGCGATAATCAGGGGCGGCTTTGACCTGCATGTGCACAACCGGCCCTCGCATTTTTCAAGCAGACAGTGGGATGATATCGAGGTAGCAAGGCAATATGACGAATGCGGCTTTGGAGGATTCCTGACAAAATCACACTATGATTCTTCTGTTGCGCGCGCAGAGGTCGCAAACCTCTGCAGTGGTGCAGGAACAAAGGTGTATGGCGGCGTTGTGCTCAACCATCCTGTGGGCGGGCTCAATCCCTACGCGGTGGAAAGCTGCCTCCAGCTCGGCGGAAAGATGGTGTGGATGCCCACGCGTGACAGTGCAAACAGCCTGCGCTATGGACATATGAGCGGAGACTTCTTTGAGCGTGAGCCAATCCGGATCACTGATGAGGACGGAGCGCTTCTTCCGGCGGTTCACGACATATTCGACGTGATGAAGAAGTATAACGGTTGGCTTGCGACCGGACACATCAGCCCCGAGGAAGCAGTTTTGCTCTGCCAGGAGGGGCGGGCACAGGGCGTGAACATGATCCTCACCCACCCCGACTGGAACCGAACCATCGTTCCGCTTGAACAGCAGAAGGAGCTTACACAGCGCGGCGTGATGGTGGAAAAGATATGGGGCAATGTGATCAAAGGCCATATCACAGCGGAGGCAATGGCACATTCACTCAAAGTGCTGGGGGCGGAGAGCGTGTTTCTTGTCACCGATCTTGGGCAGAAGGACTGGCCGCGTCCGGTAGATGGCATGGTGGATTTTGTCGCTGAAATGCTTTGCCAGGGCGTTAACGCAGAGGCACTGCGTCATATGGTCTGTGACAATCCGCGGGGAATTCTGGGGGAAAGCTGATGGAGCAGAAAACAAGAGAGTTTTTTGAGACTGTACAGACCGGCGTGGTGACGGACGCGATGTATCTTCTGGGGCTGGAGGGCTGGATGACGGACATCTTCCCCTTTCGCCCGGAGGAGCGGGTGTTCGGCAGGGCGTTCACACTTCAGGCGGTTCGCATCCGTGCAAAGGGCGAGCCGAGCTATACCATTTACGATATGGCGGAAAAATGGGAGCAGGGCGACGTGCTTGTCATCGACGGACTGGGCGAGACCTGCAGCCTCATGGGAGAAAACATGGCGCATGTGTGCATGTACTGGGGGCTTGCGGGCGTGGTGCTCAACGGCCGTTGCCGTGACTACGGCCAGATCCGAGACCTGCCACTGCCCGTTTTTGGAAAAGGCCCGGCAATGGAGCTGAAAAACAAGCGCTTTCAATACGGCCTCTACCAGACCACACTGAATATGGCGGGCGCACAGGTGCGTCCGGGGGACTACATCCTCGGCGACGTGGACGGCGTGCTGGTGATCCCGGCTGAGCGCCTTGAGGATGTGATGTATCAGGCGCAGATGGTGCTTGAGGTGGAAGAAAAGATGGAGCGCGCGATCAAGGAGCGGCGTTCCATTGCCGAAATCAAGGCCATTGCTGCTGAAAAACGCGTTTTGCGGGCTTGATGTACGTTTGAAGAGCAAAAAAAAGTCAAAAAAGTTGTTAAGAAAACGCTAAAAACTTGTTAAGAGAAAACAACATCTTGTGCTGTTAGTATCATTTTCGTGCAAAATCGTGAAACGACCCTGAAAATGGGAAAATTTTGTCGAACGATTGTTGGTGACTTTCGACAAAAAGCGATTGAAAAACGTGTCCAAATGTGCTAATTTATAGAAAAGTTCAGCAGAACAAATTGAATTTTGCTGAGCGCACGAAACACTTGGGAGGAGTACGAAAATGGAGAACAGGATCACAGTCGTTTTTGCGGATGCGGATGAGGAGTTCCGCACTCTGCTGCGTGAGAGGATGGAGCGGTCGGACGATTTTGAACTGCTTGGCGCGGCAGACAACGGGACGGTGGCACTTACCCTGGTGGAGCAGCGGCGGCCGCAGCTGCTGATCGCAGATTTGGGTCTTTCGGGTTTGGACGGGCTGAGTCTGCTGACGCGGGTCACATCGTACAGGCCGCGTCCGCGCGTGATGCTGCTGTCTGCGTTTTACACCGACCGTCTGGCAGCGCAGGTTTGCGCGCGGGGCGCTGACCTGTTTTTCGCCAAGCCCTGCGATGTGGACGCCCTGCTCGAGCGCTGCCGCGAGCTTTGCGCGCCGGAGAGCACAGGCGGAGACATGACGGCGCTTTTGGAGCAGCGCGTGACGAATATCCTGCACGAGATCGGCGTTCCGGCGCACATCAAGGGCTATCAGTATCTGCGCGAGGGCATCTTGCTTGCCGTGCAGGATATGGAAGTGATCAACGCGGTGACAAAGGTGCTCTACCCGGAGGTCGCGCGCCGCTTCGGCACCACGGCCAGCCGCGTGGAGCGCGCCGTGCGCCACGCCATCGAGGTGGCGTGGGATCGCGGCGACCTCGATACGCTGCAAAAATACTTCGGCTACACCGTCTCCAACGCTAAGGGAAAGCCCACAAACTCCGAATTTATCGCCATGATTGCCGACCGCCTGCGCCTGAGCCAAAAGGTGGGCGCACGATAACAACAGAAAAGGGGACGCGCTGCAAAATCTTTGCAGCGCGTTCTTTTTTTACTGCCGTTTGATCTTCAGCCCCAGCTCGAAGGCCAGCAGCGCCAGCTTTTCCTTGTCATCCAGCCGCACATGCCCCGAGAGACTGCGCGGGTCCCATATGCTGCCACCGAGGTTGTCACCTGCATAGAGGTACTGGAAAAACTCCACACCGCGAAAATCGCACATCGCCTGCATCGCCGCGCACTCCATCTCCACGCAGATCGCGCCCTGCGCGCGCCGACGCGCGACCTTTGCGTGCGTCTCGCGGTACGCCGCGTCGGTTGTCCACGTCGTGCCCTCCACAAAGGGGATGCCGCGCTCGCGCAGCACCTCGCGGAAAAGCGGCGCATATTTTCCGTTGACGGCAATGTCGTCTGTGGGCGGGGCGTAGTGATAGCTTGTCCCTTCGTCGCGCAGCGCGCGGTTGGGGATGATGATGCCGCAGTCGTCGATCGTGGGGTCGAGTACGCCGCAGTTGCCGAGCAGGATGATCCGGCGGCTTCCCATGGCGATGGCGTCCTCGTGCATCCCTACGCACATCGGCGCGCCCACAAAGCTCTGGAAAAAGGCGAAGCGCTCGCCCTCGTAGACCACCTCGTATACCGGCGAAAGCGCCGTGGCGCTGTGCAGCCGGGCGATCTCGCGCGCGTCGGGAAACAGCGCAAGCACGCGCTGGAAAAGCCGCCACGAAAAGATGGAGATCGTCACGTCGGGAAAGTCCTCCACCGGCTCGATCAAAAGTGCAGGGTCGATCACCGCGCGTTTCACCGGGTCAAATTCGGTCAAAAGCATACGCCTACCTCCGTTCGTTCACAGTGCTTTCGAATCATGTCTTCCAGCCCCTTCAGGTCGTCAAACGCCTCGGGACGGCGGACAGGGTCGCGCAGCAGCGCGGCGGGATGGTACATGGCGGTGAGATAAAAGCCGTTCTTCTCTACCCACTGCCCGTGCTCGCGCGTGATTCGGTAATCCTCGCGGATCAGACGCATGGCGGCAATACGCCCCAGACACACAATCAGCTTCGGTCGGATCAACGCCGCCTGACGGCGCAGATGAGCGATGCACGCGTCCTGCTCCGTACTCAGCGGGTCGCGGTTTTCCGGCGGACGGCACTTGACGATGTTGGCGATGTACACGCTCTCGCGCGCAAGTCCAATCAGCGCAAACATGTCGTCGAGCAACTTGCCCGCGCGCCCGACGAAGGGCTCGCCCAGCTCATCCTCCCGCGCACCGGGGCCTTCGCCGATGAACATCACCTCGGCTGTGCGGCTGCCCACGCCGAACACCAGATGTTTCCGCGTCTCATAGAGCGGGCACGCGCGGCAGTTTGCACAGTCGCGTTCGAGCGCCTCCCAGCTGTCGGCCATGTTCATCCCTCCCTGTAATTTTCCACAGTATAGCATGAAAAGGCGGTGCTGACAAGGTATTTTTCCCCCGCCGGTGGGGAAACTGAGCCGGAAGGGAGGGAGCGGGATGCTTGCGATCCGGTATTTTCTGCTCTACAGCTTTTTGGGGTACGGGCTGGAGAAGCTTTTTGCTTGTGTTACACGCGCGGAAAATCAGCTCAGGCGCTGCTTTATCATGTTTCCGCTTTGCCCGGTATATGGACTGGCCATGCTGGCGGTGCTGGCGCTGCCGCGCGAGGACACATGGTGGGAGCGGGCGCTTTGCGGCGGCGTTGTAGCCACAGCGGTGGAGTACGCCGTGCACTGGTTTAACGAGCGTGTGTTCGGCGTGCATTTCTGGGACTACCGCGCTACAAAGCTGGACATCAACGGGCGCGTATGCCTGCCGTTTTCCGTGGCGTGGGGCTTTTTGTCGCTGGCGGCGGTGGAGTGGGTGCAGCCGCTGGTCGAGGCGCTGGCAGTGCGTATGAGTGACGCGGCGACCAACGTGGTGTTGCTGGCGCTGGCGGCCGATGCGCTGTACTCCGCGCGCGTGCTGCTCACGGCGCACGACGTGCGGCTGCTCACACCGGCGGCAGTTGTTAAGATTTTGTGACGCTCTTGCATGCGGCAAAAAAACATGGTAAGATAGACCAAAAAGAACGGCGGGAGTGATAAAACGGTATGAAACGCGTGCAATTGCAGCAGCGCGGTGAGCGCCGTATCGCTGCGGCGCTGCGCATTGCGCTGGTGGTGGTGCTGGTGGCAGTGCAGATCCTGGTGGTCGTGCTGCTCTCGCACTACCTCTGGCAGCACAGCGCCATATTATACACGGCGCTGCAGGTCGTGGGGCTGTGCGTGGCGGTGAGCATCTACAACCGCGCAGGAGATGGGGACTATAAGCTCACATGGATCCTCCTCATTCTCTTTGCGCCGGTGGCAGGGCTGATTTTGTATCTGCTCTGGGGCGGCAACACGCAGCGCAGACGGTTGGCCGCGCAGACGCGTCCCGAGCAGGAGGAGCCTGAGAGCGTGCGTCAGCGCGCCGCGCAGGCGGAGGAGAAGCTGGCGCGTACGATGCCAAACTGGGCGCGGCTGTGCGCCTACCTGCGCACGCGGGGCTTTCTGCCCGTGCGCGGCACGCAGACGGCGTATTTTGCCGAGGGGCAGGCGCTGCTGGAGGATATCCTTGCGCGCGTGGAGAGCGCGGAGCACTTTATCTTCCTGGAATACTACATTCTGGCCGAGGGGCGCGTATGGGATCGTCTGTTCGACGCGCTGGCGCGTAAGGCACGCGCGGGCGTGGAGGTGAAGATCATCTGCGACGACTTCGGCAACATCAAGCGCTTTTCCGGCGAGACGATAGACGCTGTGCACGCGGCGGGGATCGAGCTGATGGTGTTCAACCCTGTGCATGAATACGTCAACCGTCTCTACTTCAACTACCGTGACCACCGCAAGATCGCCGTGATCGACGGCAACACGGCCTACACCGGCGGCGTGAACATCGCTGACGAGTACGCAAACCTCATCGAGCGCCACGGCTACTGGAAGGACGGCGGCGTGCGCATCGAGGGTGAGGGCGCGTGGGGTATGACGCGGATGTTCCTTGCGATGTGGAGCTTTCTCGGCGGCACGCTGCGCGAGGAGCGCGACTACTACCGGCCGCACGGCGTGCTGGCGGACGACGGCTTTTGCCAGTGTTTCAGCGACGGCCCGCAGAACAACCCCGACGACCCGGCCTACGATGTATTTTTGCAGCTGATCCTCAACGCACGCCGCTTTCTTTATATTACAACGCCCTATTTCGTGCCCGACGAGGCTATGCTGCACGCGCTGTGCATCGCGGGTGACGGCGGGGTGGACGTGCGGCTGATGCTGCCCGGCAGACCCGACCATCTCTCCACCGACATCGTGGCGGAGTCGTGGATGGGCGAGCTTTTGCAGCACGGTGTGAAGGTGTACCGCTAC
>CAYPLM010000078.1:0-8237 GCA_964411575.1 uncultured Oscillibacter sp.
TAGGTCTCCTCGTCGTTGTGGCTGCAAACCTTGACCTCAAAGTCGTTGGCCTTGAAGATCTCGGTGGCGACCTCATTGAGCTCGATGGTGTAATAAACTTTGAACTTAGCCATGGTAAAAAACTCCTCTCAAATAAAAATTCTTAAGCAATTTTTCGCTTCTCGGTGTCGTTCCTTCATTGTACACCGGGCTTTCCGCAAAAGCAAGCCCAATTCCTGAAATTTTGCAGGAAATCATTCATTATTTCCGCCTTTGCTGCGCCATGCCCCCGGATTTATGGGCAGAGCTATGCATTATCCCTCGTTTTGGGGCTCGGGTTCTGGCTGCGGTGTCGGGACAGGCGTGGGTTCGGGGACAGGCTCGGGTGCGGGCTCTTCGTACGTTCCCACGAGGACGATCTTGTTGCGCGCTTTGTAGCGGCTGCGCGACTCGAGCGTGGACGAGAGCAGCGTACCGTCGCCGCGGAACACCTTGCGGTAGGTCTTGACGTCGTAGCCGGTGTAGGGCGTCTGCTCCACCTGCTGCTTGCCCTTGGGCAGCGTGTCGGTCTCGCGGTACTCGATTTCGTAATCCGTCTGAGAGAGCACCTCGGACTCCATCACCACATAGGTGTCGTCGGTCTTGGTGCCGTAGAGCGTGACGGTGATGTCGTTTTTGGCGGTGTCGTAGGTGGCCACGAGGCGGATGGGGTAGAGCGTGTTGTTGCGGAACTGGAACTGCGGGCCGGAGGAGGCCACGGTCGCGTCAAGACCGAGGCCGATGTAGCTGGAGGCGTAGCCGTGGTTGGTGCGCGTGACGATCTCGAGGTTGGCGTAGAGCGACGCGGCGTAGATGGTGGAGCTGACCTGGCACACGCCGCCGCCGATCATATCCACGGTCTTGCCGTAGAGGTAGCCCGGCGCGGGCTGGAAGCCGCGTGCGGCGGAGATGCTGCCAAGCGCGGTGGTGTAGTCAAACACGTCTCCAGCGTTGAGAATGGTGTCGCTGCAATACTCGGCGGCGAGCTTGACGTTGGCGCGGCGGCCAACGCTGCCGCTGGCGTGCGTGGTGTAGGAGGAGAGCACGTCGCGAAACAGGCACTGCTCAAGCGTCTGTGTGGTTACCTCAGGCTGCTCAATGGTCACGTCAAAGACGAGTCGCTCGCCCTCCGGCGCGGCGTCGTAGGCGGCCTGCAGCGCCGCAAGGTCGAAGGAAATGCCCTCCTGCGAGGCGGTGATGCATTGGTTCTGCACGTCGTAGGCGGCGTTGATCTTCTCCTGACATACGCTCTCGTGCACGGCGGCAAGGTCGGCGCTTACAGCGGCGGGCTCGGTGTAGCGCAGGATGACAGACTGCCCCGTCTGCGCGGCGTTGCGGCACGCTTCCGTCAGTTTTTCGGTGAGATCGGCCTGGTCGACGGCAAAGCCGTCGCGCGTGCGCGTGAGCGTCAGCTGCGCCGCGCCGTGATCCCAGCTCCAGTCGAATTCGACGGGCGCACGGTCGAGCTGCGCGGCCACAGAGGCAGCGGCTTCGGCGCATTTTTCACGCGAATAGCTCCAGCTGAGCAGAAGCCCCGCGCCGTCAGGGTCCTCGATGCGCGAGCGCAGATAGGCCCAGCCATTTAGAAGCCAGTGCGACGCGTACTGCTCGTGCAGCCAGTCGAGGCTTTCCTGTCGGTCGAACACCACGCCCAGCGTATCATAGGAAAAGTGGGCGATGAGCGCGCCAGTCTCGTCGTTGACGTCCACGCCGTTTGCCTGCAGACGGCGCAGCGCCTCACTCAGGCGAGCCGTCGCCTCGCGCTCGCTCAGACCGCGGTAGTCCTCGTCGAAGAGCGTGAGACGGGGATAGAGCCCCTGCGGGCCGTCGAGATAGTAGCTAAAGCCCACATAGATCGTCAGCAGTGCGAACAGAGCCGCAGCAACGATCAAAAGCGCAGTCAGTTTTTTCTTTTTCGCCGGGGCGGGTGCGCCGTCCGGGGCGGGGTTGGGCTCGGAAAGATTGTCTCTGATCTCATCCATAGCGAGTCCCTCCTTATATACATTATAATATATATGGCAGCCCCTGCAGGGGTACACCCTACTATACCACACTGCGCGTAAAAAAGCATTACAAAGTGGTTACAATTTTCTCTCTGCGCCGCGCCGCTTGGGGATGCGGATCAAAAGGCGGATCTCCTCGTCGGTGTCGGCGCGCTCGGTGTGCGCATCCACGCCAGAGCGCTGCATCACGCCGAGCCCCCGGTTGATGCTGTTGAGAAACAGGCGCACGTCCTTCACCAGGTACGGCGCGCGCTTTTGCGGGGACGTGCGCTGCGCCTGCGTGAGCAGCGCGTCGATGTAGCTTTCTGTCTGTGCGACGTTGAGACCGTTTTCCGCGATGTGGCGCAGAACGGCGAGCTGCGTCTGCTCGTCGCTCAGGCGCAGCAGCGCGCGGGCGTGCCGCTCGGTCAGGTTGTTTTGCCGTAGCAGCGCCGTGCACGCGTCCGAAAGACGCAGCAGCCGCAGCTTGTTGGCCACGGCGCTTTGTGAGCAGCCCAGCTTCTGTGCGGCCTGCTCCTGTGAAAGGCCGTACACTGAGATCAGCCGCGCAATGGCGGCGGCCTCCTCCAGATAGTGCAGGTCGCTGCGCTGAAGGTTCTCCACCAGCGCCAGAAGCGACGATTCCTCCGCCTCCACGCGCAGAATGAGGCACGGCACCTCGCGCAGACCCGCCATGCGCGCAGCGCGCAGCCGCCGCTCACCGGCCACCAGCTCGTAGCCCTGCGCAGCACGGCGCACGGTGAGCGGCTGCAAAATGCCGTGCTGACGGATGCTTTCGGACAGCGCGCTGAGCGCAGCGGGGTCAAATTCGCGGCGCGGCTGCGCGGGATTGGGGCGGATGCGGTCGATCGGCAGCAGCACGACGGACGTTTTTCGTTTCAAAAGCTCCATGGCTTTCCCTCCTTTTCCCCATTGTACGGCGGAAGGAGGGGCGAAACGCCGCGCATGCTGTCGCAGCGGCGGAAATTTTCTGCCGGCGGGGCGCTCAGCGCTTTTGCGCGCGGATGAGGTTTTGATAAAAGCGCACCGCGCCGGGCAGGCAGTTGACTTCGATGTTTTCGTCCAGACCGTGCATGCCCTTCATCTGTTCGGGGCCGTAGATCACGGGCGCAAAGCGGATGCAGCTCGGGCAGATAGGCTGGTAGAACTGCGCGTCCGTCGCGCCGGTCATGACATAGGGGCTGACGGGAAGGCCAGGGAAGGTCTCGCCGATCACGTCCTCTACCAGACGGAACGCTTCGCCGTGGATGTCCACGGGCGGGGTGAAGTCGTTGGCGTGGAGCACCTCGGTTTCAAGGCCGTGCTTTTCGGCAAGGGTTGTGATGAGCTTCAGGCTTTCGTCCATGCCCTGATGGGGGATGAAGCGCATGTTGGCGCTCACCGTGGCTTCCTGCGGGATCACATTGCACGCGTCCGAGCCGGAGAGCATGGTGAAGGCGATGGTGGTTTGCAGCATCGCGCCTGCCTGCGCGCTGATGCTGCCGAGCACGGGCTTGAGCACGGGGCCGAACAGCCACAGGTTGCCCAGCACCAGCCGCAGCGGGAACGACGCATAGGGCGCAAGGCGCTCGAACATCGCCGTAACCTCCGGTGAGAAGCGGCGGCGGAATGGCGTGTGCTTTTCCACGCTGTTTACAAAGGCGGCCAGACGTGCGACCGGCGTATTTTTCCCCGGCGCGCTGGCGTGCCCGCCGGTGGAGCGGGCGGTGAAGCGCACGTCCGCCTTGCCCTTTTCAAAAACGCCCACCATCGCGAAGTTCCCCTTGATGCCGCCGATGGGCTCGGCAATGATGCCGCCGCCCTCGTCGCACACCAGAAACAGCTCCACGCCGCGCCGCTTGAGCTCGTTGACCAGCTTCGGCGCGCCGTCACCCGCCCATTCCTCCGTGCAGGAGGAGGCGAGGTACACGTCGCACTGCGGGGTGTAGCCCTCGGCCAGCAGCTCCTCCGCGGCCTGGAAAAAGCCCATCACCGAGCATTTCGTGTCTGCTGCGCCGCGCCCCCACACCTTGCCGTCGGCGATGTCACCGGAAAACGGCGCGTGGCTCCATGTGCCTTCGGCGGGCACCACGTCCTGATGGCTCATGAGAAGGATGGGCTTTTCGCGGCTTGCGCCCTTCCAGTAATAAAGAAGGTTACCGTCGACGACCGTGCGCTCAAGTTTCTCGTGCACCAGCGGGAAGAGGCGTTCGAGCTCACGGTGAAAGTCGAGGAACTTTTCCTCCTCATGCACGTTTGCGTGCGAAGTGGTGTCGCAGCGGATCATATCGGAGAGCTTGTCTGCCAGCGCGCGAGCGTAGTCGTCCTCGGCGGGCGCGCAGTAATTTGACGTTTTGCGCGGCATGCACAGCGCGCGCACCACCGCAATCAGCAGCGCTGCGACGAGCGCCGCAGGGAGGAGAAGGAGCCATTTCATTTTGCAGCCCCCGCTTTCTTTTTGTGCAGCAGGAACGCCACGCCGATGGCCAGCGCGCCCGAGGGCAGCACCATCAGGCTCGTCGAGCCGATGAGCGACGGCACGAGGATAAACAGCGCGCTCATCACCAGCAGCGGCGCGGCGGCGATATTGAGGTTGCCGCGAAAATATTTGTACGCCATTGCGCCGAACAGCGCCGGCACCACGCAGTCAAACGCCGGCTGCAGCGCGGGGCTTTGCAGCACGGGCTGCAGCGGCACCAGCAGCGCCACGCCCAGCGCCAGCACCACGATGGTCACCAGTGACGAGGTGGCGATGGAGAGCGTGGAGATGATCTCGTTTTCGGGCGTACCGGTCTTTGCGCCCACGATGTCGCGCGCGTTGATCGCGCAGGGCACCTTCATGTTGATGAGGTTGCCGGTGATGAAGGCGAGGTAGCCTCCGCCCGCGCCCAGCATGGGCGTATAGACGAGAAATTCCGCCACGCTGCTCACCGTCCACACCAGTCCCACGGAGAGAAACGCCTTGGCCGTCGCGCCCAGATCGGGCATCGCGCCCAGGTACGAGCCGATGAGAAACGGCGCGCCTACCAGCAGCACCAGCGCGATCAGCGAGCTGAGGCGGCCGAGCGTGTGCGTGCGCGCGTTGTAGCGCTCAAAATAGTTCTGTTCCATGCTTTTTCCCTCCTTAAAGCTTTACCAGCACGGCTGCGGCCATGCCCAGCAGCATGCTGCCTGCGATGGAGAAATTCTCCACCCACACAAGCCCCTTCCGTTCCGAAAGCCACAGGAAAAAGGCCATTGCTGCGCCCGACACCGCCACCACGATCAGCGGCAGCAGATCGCCGGAGAAGGCCAGCATCCCGTTGCCTGACACAAATCCGCCGATGTAGCTGCCCACATAGGCAGAAACCAGACCGATGAACATCGCGCTCATCGCCATGTCGCCGAAGCCTGCGCCGCCGGAGGACTTTTTTCCGCCTGCGCCCAGCTTTTTCAGGTAGCGCTTGTTGAAGAAAACGCTGAGCACCATGCCCCACATGATGCAGATGCTCATCAAAAGCGCGATGGTGGAAAAGCCCTGCGCCGTCATTTCCGAAATGGACAGCGACGACATGCCCACCTGCTCGGCCGCCGCCTGCGCCACCTGCGTTTCGTAGTGCAGCGCGCCGATGACCGAAAGGCGCAGCCACGGCCAGGGCGTGCCGAGGCTGCCGGAAAGGGCGATCACGCCCAGAAGGATGCCAACACTTGGCAGAACGGAGAATGTGGCGCTCGAGGTGATGGCACGGCGCAGACGTGCCTTGTCCATGCCGATGGCCAGCCCCGCGCGGTACGCGCGCACCATGAATACCGCGCATACCACCGCCACAAACGCGATGATCCCGCCGCAGATGAGATACAGCTGCGGACTGTTGAGCTGAGAGAGCATACTCATAAAAAGCCTCCTCTGATAAGATGCTTCTATTATAAAAAGGAAGGCACAGGAAGTCAAGAAGGTCCGGAAACTCTGCTTCCGGACAGAAAGCTTCATGCGCTGCGGCGCACCACGAAATGCGGCAAAAGGATAGCGCATGAAGTTTTTGCGCATCATTTTCGGTTGCCCCGAAGGGGTGAGACAATGGCGCATTTCATAGTTTGCTTTGCCTGGCATAGCAAAAAAGACAGCCCGCCGGGCCTTTTTTCGACCGGGTGGGCTGTCAAAGCTTATTTCTGCTTGAGATAGCTGCGCACGAGTACCTGCAAAAGCTCGTCGCGATCAAGCTTGCGGATCAGGGTGCGCGCCTGCTGGTGATTTGTGATGTAGGTGGGATCCTCCGACAGGATGTAGCCTACGATCTGGTTGATGGGATTATAGCCTTTGTCCTCGAGCGCCTCGTATACGGTGGTGAGGATGTGGCGGATCTCCTCATCCTTCTCACGCTGGGCGTCAAACTTGCGGGTAAATTCTTCCATGCGGGGTATCCCTCCTTTCATAATGTAGTATAAAGCAAAAAAATGCGCTTGTAAACAGCTGCGCGGCATTTGTAACAAAACCGTAATAAAGCTGAAGCTCAGGGGAAGAACAGGCGCACGCTCAGCGCGGCGGTGAAAAACATCACAAGGTCGGCGCACAGCGCGGCGGGCACAGTGTAGCGCGTGCGCGTGATGCCCGCGCTCGAGCAGTAGACCGCCACGGTGTAAAACGTTGTCTCGCTCGAGCCCAGCATCACCGCAGCCACGCGCCCGATGTGCGAGTCCACGCCGTACTGCGCCATCAGCTCCGTGCCTACGGCCAGCGCGCCGCTGCCAGAGATGGGGCGGATGAACAGCAGCGGCGCCACTTCCGGCGGGATGCCCGCCGCCTTCAGCACGGGCGCGAGCAGGGAAGATAGCCACTCCATCGCCCCGCTTGCGCGGAACATCGCCACCGCGCTCAAAAGCGCCACCAGCGACGGCAGGATGTGCACCAGCACGCTCAGCCCCTCCTCTGCACCTTCAGTCAGCGCTGCGTACACGTCCACGCGGCGGTACAGCGCATACAGCGACACAAAGCACAGTAGCCCCGGCACCAGCAGCGCCGTCATGGCCGCGTCCTCCAAAGCCGGGCGAAGAGCTTTGCCGCCAGCACACCCGAAAGCAGCGCCGCAGCGGAGGTGAGCCACACGGCGGGGAGAATGTCAAACGCGTCCGCGCAGCCCAGCGCGCTGCGCACGCCGGAGAGCGTAGTGGGGATGAGCTGCAGCGAGGCCGTGTTGAGCACCACGAAAAGGCACAGCTCATCGTCCGCCACGCCGCCGCAGCCCCGGCTCATGCGCCGTGCGGCGCGGATGCCCAGCGGCGTGGCCGCGTTGCCCAGACCAAGAAGATCGGCGGAGAGATTGGCGGAGATGGCCGAGAGCGTCTGAGTGTCACGCGCGGCGCGCGGCATGAGCCGCCGCAGCAGCGGCCGGAACAGCACCGAAAGCGCGTCGGCGAGGCCGCAGCGGTTCATCAGCTCCATCACCCCTGACCAAAGGCACATTACCCCCGCCATTGATACGCACAGCTCCACTGCGTCCGCCGCGCCCTCCAGCGCCGCCGTGCCCAGCGCGCCCGCGTTCCCTGTCAGCAGTCCGAACAAAAGAGACAGCGCCGTCATCGCTGTCCAGAGCCAGGCCATTGCCATGGATAAGCCCCCTTTTTGCAAGTTTTGTCCATTCATATCGCCGAAAACGCGCAAACATGCGCACTTCGCAAAAAATACAAAAAATTTTTCAAAAAAGCAGAAAATTATGCTTGACAAGGCGGCGTTCATGCTGTATCATCATTGAGTCCGCGATTGGGCGAGCCATGCCCCTTCGCGCACGATTGCGATGATCCGGGAGATTGCTCCGCAAGGAGGTAACTTCCGGGGAGTATGTCCGAGAATCGGGCGGCTGAGACAGGATCTGTACGCTGCGTAGATCGCTGCGCCATGCGACAGGAACCGGCCGTAACATTCGTGCCGGTTTTTTCCATGAGCCGGAATGATACGCACGGATAGGTGTACGGAAAATGTCTCACCGTACGGCTTCGACTACGAGCAATGAAAACCGTACAAAAAAGGAGTTACAAACCATGGCTAAGGAAATGATCCGCATTCGTCTCAAGGCCTATGATCATCAGGTCATCGACCAGAGCGCAGAGAAGATCGTCGAGACTGCCAAGCGCACCGGCGCCACCGTCTCCGGCCCCATCCCTCTGCCCACCAAGAAGGAGATCGTCACCATCCTGCGCGCTGTTCACAAGTATAAGGATTCCCGTGAGCAGTTCGAGCGCCGCACCCACAAGCGCCTGATC
>CAYPLM010000079.1:0-7790 GCA_964411575.1 uncultured Oscillibacter sp.
CTCGCCAACAAGTAGCAACAGCAGCTGCTGGTTTTCCTTTCAACATTTGTCCAAAATTTGCTGTTGCATAAAATACTCTATCTAACAGAGAACACAATGCACCATTTGGTCCTGCAAAATAAACCGGTGTTCCCACAACAATCGCATCTGCTTGTAATATAGATTCTATCAAATCATTACACACATCGTCATCAAAAGCACACCTGTGGGCTTTTTCACATTTTCCACATCCAATGCATCCACGAATCGGTTTATTTCCAATATGGAACCATTCTGTCAGAATCTCTTTCTTATGAAAAACAGCTTCCATAATCTTCAACGCAGTAGCAGTATTTCCATCTTTATTTGGACTTCCGTTTATCAATAATATCGTTTTCAAAATGGTACCTCCCTTTTCCCGTTCTACAAATTATTTCGCCCAAAAAAGCTTCCGTTTTTTTGAATTCATTATACCACACCTCATAGAAAATGCCAGAGGCAAAACGCCTCTGGCATAAACTTATCCCGCCGCATCCAGCATATTCTCGATGAAAATCCCATATCCACGAGTGGGGTCGTTAACAAGAACATGGGTCACCGCGCCAACCAGTTTCCCATCCTGAATAATCGGGCTGCCGCTCATGCCCTGCACGATGCCGCCGGTGAGGGCAAGGAGCGCCGGGTCGGTGACGCGGAGGAGAAGGTCACGCGGAGAGGCATCAGCGTTGTAGATGCGCTCGATCTCCACGAAATACTCCTCCACCGCGTCGCCCGCGCAGTTGGCGAGGACCGTGGCCGCGCCGGTGTGCACCTCGCTGCGCTGCGCCACGGGGATGGCCGCGCCGAAATTCGTCGCCGCGTCGGCTTCCAGCGTGCCAAACAGGCCGCAGTCAGTATTTGCGGTCAGCGTGCCGCTCTCGTGCGTGAGATCAAAGCTGCCGCGCAGCTCGCCGGGCGTACCGCTCTCGCCGCGGCGCACCGCCTTCACCTCCGCCGCCATCAGCGCCCCGCTGCCAAGAGGCAGAAGCTGCGCCGTGTCCACGTCCGTCACGCCGTGCCCCAGCGCGCCAAATGCGCCGCTTTGCGGGTCATAATAGGTCATAGTGCCGATGCCGGCCATGCTGTCGCGCACCCATGCGCCCAGCCGGTAAACGCCCTGCTCGTCCGCCTCGCCCTGCGCGTGCAGGGTTAGTAGCCGCGCGCCGCGCCGCACGCTCAGCGTCATGGCCGCCGCGCCGTTTTCCTGCACCAGCGCACGCAGCTGCTCGGCGGAGGTGAGCGCGGTGTCGTTGACGCGCAGCAGCACGTCTCCGCTTTTCAGGCCGGTCTCCTGCGCGTCCTGCGGCACATCCACCACCATCACGCCCTCCGAAAACAGCTTCACGCCAAAGGTCTTTCCCACGGGCACGAGCATGCGCGGCTGCTGCGCCGCGTGCGCCGTGGTGCTTCCGGCAAACAGCAGCACCGCCAAAAGCGCCGCACAGAGCACCGTCCGGCGCAGGCCGCCGTGCTTTTCATTCATTGCATCACTCCTTTCCGATTTTAAAATTTGCGCCGTTCTTTCTTTTTCGGCAGCGATACTTTTTGCAGCTTTCGCCGCCGTCACGCCTGCAAAAAAGCGGCAGCGGCGGAAAGGAAGCCGCTGCCATCCGCGCCCACGCGCGCAAAAAAAGCACCCGCAGGGGAAAATACTGCGGGTGCTGGCGAATTTTTCAAATGTTTTGCGAGGCTTTTATGCTGTAGCTTCCCTCGATGAGCACCAGCAGACACCAGCCTGTGGCCACCGACACGCAGATACCGGGGATTCCCCAGCGCGGGATGAGCAGCGACGAGAGCGTCACACGCAGCACGATCTGCAGCAGCGAGGCGATCATCGTCAGGCGCAGACGGCTGATGCCACGGAAGAACCCCTGAATGGATTCGCCCAGGCAGGAAAAAATGTAGATATACGACATAAAACCCGTGTAGCGCACCCCGGCGGCGATGACCTCGGCGTTATTGGAGAAGAGGCCGATGATCTGCTGCGGAAAAAAGCAGCACACCGTGCCGATGCCCAACCCCAGCGTCAGCTGCACCACAATCCCCAGCGCGTGGAAGCGGCGCACGCGCTGCGCGTCCCCATGCCCGAAGCACTGCGAAATGCACACCACCGCGCCCGCACTGACGCCCTGCGAAAGGCAGAGCATGAACGCCTCGACGCGCATGCCCATGTTGTAGCCGGTGACAGCGCTCGTGCCCAGCGGCGAGAGCATCCCCTGGATGAGAAAGCGTCCGATACACAACACAGCCTGCTGCAGCGCGCGGCCGCCGAGGATATCCTCTGTACCTGTGGTGTGCGCGCCCATAGCGGTCTCCTTATTTTTCCTTATAGTAAAGCTGACAGTGGCAGAAGCCCTCAAATTCCGGGTCGCAGAGCTGCTCGCGGAACTCTCTGCACATGCACACGTTGTCCTCGGTGCGCTGGAAGCGGCAGGGGCAATAGCCGTCCTTCTTTTTCAGCGCCTCGCGCAGGCGCGCAACGACCTCGCGGTCGGGGTTGAAGTAGATCTTCATCTCTGATACCTGCGGATCAGCTCGGCCACGTCCTCCCTGGGGCGCGCGCCGATCAGGCCGTCGAGCGTGCGGCGGCCCTGCACCAGCGCAAGCGTGGGGATGGAGTCGATGCCGAACATAGCGGCAAGACGCGGCTGCTCGTCGCAGTTGATCTTGCAGAACTTCACCTGCGGGAACTCACCATTGAGCTCGGCGAACACGGGCGCCATCATGCGGCACGGCTGGCACCACTCCGCCCAGAAGTCGATGAGGATGAGGCCGGGGTCGTTCATCACCTCGGCGTCGAAGCTCTCCTCGGTGAGCTCGATGATGTCGGTAAAGGTGCGCGTCTCCACATAGGGCTCGCGCTCCTCCATCCCGCCGCCGCAGCCGCTGCACCCGCCGCAGCCGCCGCCGCAGCTTCCGCAGCCACCGCCGCAGCCGCCCTCGTCCTGACAGGAGGGAGAGAAGGTAAGCTCGCGCTCGCCGCGCAGGAAGGACTTCGCCGCCTCCTCTGCGCTGCCCTCGGCCCCGGCGCTGACAAGCAGGTGCTGCGCCTCCAGCGCCTCGAGCGCGCCCTCTCCGATGCCGCCGCAGACCACCACGTCCACGTCCTTGGCCCACAGCGCCGCCGCGACGTACTCGTGGTCGGTTCCGTCCAGTGTGACCACCTCGCAGGTGAGCGCGTCGTCCGCGCCGGGGGTGCAGAGCAGAAACTCCGCGCAGTGGCCGAAGTGCTGCGCCACCTGTCCGTTTTCATGTGCGACTGCAATTTTCATAACAAAGCTCCTCCATGTATCACAAATGTTTCTTATTGTTACGTTGCGGGCTCAAACGGCATGCCGCCCGGCCCGATCGGCCGGAGCGATGCCTGCAAAAAGGCCGCGATCTGATCCCGGAAGACGATGGCACAGAGAATCAGAAGCGCAGCGAGCAGCAATACGACCCAGCGCTTTTTCCTCTTCACCTGATCCCCCCCTGTTCCAGCGATCTTTCTATAGCTTACCACGTTTCCTGCGTGAGTACAACCCAAAGTTTTCAGACTGCGAAAGGACGGATTGCCGCACCAGTGTGCGCACTTACTTCGCAAGGACGATTTAGGCCGCCGCTTATGTCTCCCGCACGATCTGCGCCAGGCGGTGCAGCGCCTCGGCGAGGTCGCGCAGCTCGATGCCGGTGTAGTTGACCACCAGCACATGACGCGGCGCGGTGTCCGGGTCAGCATAGTAGTCCGAAAGCAGCGCCAGGCGCAGCCCGGCCTGTGCCGCGCGGCGTCGCAGCGCGTCGTCGGAGAGCGCCGTGTCCAGCCGCAGCAGAAAGTGCAGCCCCGCGTCCTGCTCCATGATCTCTGCGCGGCCGCGCAGCTCGCTTTCGGCAATGGCAGCGATCACCGCATCGCGCTTGCGGTGATAATAGCTGCGCATGCGGCTGATGTGGCGCTCAAAGTAGCCCTGACGCATAAAAAGCGCGAGGGTGTACTGCTCGAAGGCCGGGACGGTGCACGCGTAAAAGCGCAGCCGCGCACGGTACTGCTGCAAAAGCGGAGGCGGCAGCACCATGTAGGCAATACGCAGCGAGGGCGCGAGCGTTTTGGAAAAGGTGTTGAGATACACCACGCGCCCGCACGTGTCGGAGGCGAACAGCGGCGGGATGGGCCGCCCCGTGAAGCGAAACTCGCTGTCGTAATCGTCCTCGAGAATATAGCGCGTGTCGCCCGCCCAGCGCAGCAGCGCCTGCCGCCGCCCGATGGGCATCACCAGCCCCGTGGGGTAGTGGTGCGCGGGCGAGATGTGCGCCACGTCGGCGTGCGTGCGCTCGAGCGCGGTGAGGCTGAGTCCCTCGCGGTCGAGTGGAACAGGCACCACGCTCACCTCGTTGCTGCGATAGATGGCAGCGATCTTGCCGTAGCCGGGATCCTCCACGGCGTAGCACAGCTTTCGCCCCAGAAGCTCAATGAGCAGATGGTAGAGAAATTCTGTCCCCGCACCCACGATGATCTGCTCAGGGTCGACCGACATGCCGCGAAAGGCACGCAGATACTCGGCGATGGCCTCGCGCAGCTCGCGCACGCCGTTAAAGGGCACGGGACGCAGCAGCTTTTTGTCCTGCTCGAGCAGCGTGCGCCGCAGCAGCCGCGTCCACACCGTGAAGGGAAACTCCGCGTCCGGCACGCTGTTGGTGGCCAAGTCCATGAACCACTCGCGCTCCGCCTCCGCGTGCGGCGTCTCAGCGCGCGGCGGGACTGGCACGGCCTCCACGCGACGGACAAAGTAGCCCCGCTTTTCTACACTGTCGATGTAACCCTCGGCGAGAAGCTGCTCATAGGCGTTCTGCACGGTGGCCACGCTCACCTCAAGGTGCTGCGCAAGCGCGCGCTTGCTGGGCAGCTTCTCCCCGGCGGTGAGCGCGCCGCTTAAAATGTCTGCGCGCACGGCACGGTAGAGCTGCAAATAAAGCGGCTGCCCCGTGCGGCTGAGATCGTAGGTGAGCACGCCTCTCCCCTCCCCCCTTCTGGTGTGCTTGAAAAATATCAAAATGGTGCTTTTCATCGTACCAGCTTGTACTATAATGCAGCTGACGGGAAAAAGCAAGGAGAACTTTCGCCTGAACGATGAAAAGCTGCGCCGTCTTTGATGAAGGAGATGTGATCATGGCAGGAACAACACATGAGGTAAATGATCATCAGCTGCCCGCGCTCATCCGCGCGCAGGTGGCGCAGGCTGCGGCGGAGCTTGCCGAAACGGCGAAGCTGATGCCGGGGCAGCTCATGGTGGTGGGCTGCTCGTCGAGCGAGATTGTGGGCGAGCGGATCGGCCAGTGGTCCACGCCTGAGATCGGGCAGGCCGTATTTGACGGGCTGATGGACGCGCTCAGGCCGCGCGGCGTGTATCTGGCGGCGCAGTGCTGCGAGCACCTCAACCGTGCGCTCATCGTCGAGCGCGCCGCCGTACCGGGGGCGGAGATCGTCAACGTTGTGCCCCAGCCCAAGGCGGGCGGCTCGTTTGCCACCGCCGCATATCACGGCTTCGCCGACCCTGTGGCGCTGGAATTCATCCGCGCCGACGCGGGGCTTGACATCGGCGGTACGCTCATCGGCATGCACCTTCGCCATGTGGCGGTGCCGGTGCGCCTCACGCTCAAAAAGATCGGCGAGGCGACGCTGCTTGCCGCGCGCGTGCGCCCGAAGTCCATCGGCGGCGAGCGCGCCATCTATGACGATCGGCTGAAATAAATAAAGGGCGGCAGGTTGCCGCCCTTTTTGCGTGGGGAACGGAAGGAAAGCTCAGCAGCCGCAGCCGTTGTTGCAGCCGCAATTGTTGTTGCAGCCGCAGCTGTTGCCGCAGCCGCTGCCGTTGCCGCAGCAGCAGCACAGCAGAAGCAGGATAATGATGATCCAGCAGCAGCAACCGCCGCCGCCAAAGCCGTTATTACACATAAAACTAACCTCCTATGAAGATCGGGCCGCCGTGGGCGCGGCCTCGCTACATCGTATGCGCCCGGCGGCAGGATGTGCCCGCGAATGCAAAAACAGGATTGCAGCCGGATAAAAAATGTGCTATTATTTTTTTGAAAACCGGGAACCAATGCGCACCTTCTTCGTCTATGTTAGCAAAACCTACGAAACGGAGGCCGTTTATGATGAAAAAGCTGACCGCACTTCTTTTGGCGCTTTCCCTTGCCCTTGCGCTGTTCGGCTGCGCCGCGCAGCAGCCCAACGTGCCTGATGCGCCCGACACGCCCGATACGTTTATCGAGCCCGAGCCCTCTCCCCAGCCCGAGCCGCCGCAGCCTGCCGAGCCGGACACGCCTGACGAACCTGACGAGCCTGCCCAAGTGGGCGCGCCCACCGTGCCCGACGAGGGGCAGAGCGAGAGCTGGACGGGCACCATCGTTGATGTGTTCACCGAGGGCGGCGGCGATGACCTTGCGCAGGTAGTGGCCGTACAGACGGGCGAGAGCACCGTTTACTTTACGCTCCAGCAGGACAGCAGCTGTGTGCGCGCTTCCTCCGGCGAGGACGCAGCGCAAAGCGAGCTTGTCCCCGGCGTGCAGGTGGAGATCGAGGGGCTCAGCTTCGAAAGCTCCGCCTACCACCCCATTTCCGTCATCCGTCTTTTTGAGGAGGAAGCTGTGAACATCAAGCCCATTGACATATGCGCCCAGCCCTTGCAGCCGACCGAAGGCTCGCCTGCCCCCTCCACCAACGTCGACCGCGTCGCCCTCTCCGAGCCGCCCGCGCTGACGGTGATCAACGGCAGCATGCAGGTTTCGGCGCTGCAAGGCGGCTATGAATGGGAGAGCAAAAGCGAGGACGGCACCGTTTGCGCCGTGATCGCTGACGCCGCGCACCCGCTGGATGCGCAGCAGCTCGTCCCCCTGCTGCCCTGCCAGCCCAGCCGCGCCGGGAGTCTGGACGCCTACAGCGCGTACCTCTGCTTTGACGTGCTGCCCGACAAGCTCACTGTGCGCTGCTGGAGCACTGACTGCTGGGGTAACAGTGGCGCAGAGAGCATGCGCGTGCTGGTCGACCTCGTCGGAAGCGACCTGCAGCTCGGCGCGGAGAACGAATACGAGGGCGCTTACTGCATCCCGCTGATCGCCGACGACTGTGTGTACGAGGTGACGGCCGTGTGGAGCTCCATCGACGGCTGCGGCGGCAGCGCCACCTACAGCTTCTATACCCGCTGGCCCGACGCGGAGATCAGCCCGCCCCGCACGGAGCTGGCCGACCGCTGAGCGAAAATCGAAAAACGCCAGACGGCCTAAAAGCTGTCTGGCGTTTTCTGTCAAAAATAACCGCCACCTGATACTCAAGCTATAAACTTGTAACGGGGAAGCGACCAGCACCTACCAAGTGGGCCGCTCCTGTTGGCCTTACTTTAACACTTTTTTGCCGTTCTCTCAAGTGCAGCAGGGCGGCTTTTGCATGTTCTCCGCGCTTTTATGACGGCGCAAAAAGGGGCTTTCGCCCCTTTTCGCATATTATCACTTACTTATTGCTCAGCAGCTCGTCGATGCTCTTTGCGCCCAGCTTGCCTGCGCCCATGGCGAGGATGACGGTCGCCGCGCCTGTGACGGCGTCGCCGCCGGCATAGACGTTTGCGTGGCTGGTGAGACCCTCTTCGTTGACCACGATACCGCCCTTGCGGTTGACCTCAAGGCCGGGGGTGGTGTTCTTGATGAGCGGGTTCGGCGTGGTGCCGAGGGACATGATCACGCAGTCGACGGGCAGCTCGAACTCGCTGCCGACCTTCTCGACCGGACGGCGGCGGCCGGAG
>CAYPLM010000080.1:0-7789 GCA_964411575.1 uncultured Oscillibacter sp.
TCCCCAAGCATATGGACTGCATCACCGCAAAGCTGGAGGAGATGGGCGTGACCATTGAGGAGCAGGACGACACGCTGCGCGTGTGCCGCACCGGGCGGCTGCAGCACGCCAACGTAAAAACCCTGCCCTACCCCGGCTTCCCCACCGACATGCAGCCCCAGATCACCACTGTCCTCGCCCTCGCCGAGGGCACGAGCATCGTCACAGAGGGCGTGTTTGACACGCGCTACCGCTACGTCGGCGAGCTGACACGCATGGGCGCACAGATCCGCGTGGAAGGGCGCACCGCCGTGGTGGAGGGCGTGGAGCAGCTCACCGCTGCCTCGGTGCAGGCGTTCGACCTGCGTGCGGGCGCGGCCATGCTCATCGCAGCGCTGTCCGCCCGCGGCACCAGCGAGATCGGCAACGTGCACTACATCGAGCGCGGCTATGTCGACATCATCGGCAAGCTGCGCGCGCTGGGCGCGCACATCGACTGCGTAGAGCTCCCCGACGAAGTCATCCAGAAAATCGGCTGACGCCGCTTTTTGAGAAGCTACGCTCCGCCTGTCTCATGGCAGGCGGAGCTTTTTTAGAACTTTACAAACGCTTCCGCAGGGTGCTGACAGCGTTCTTTTCCAGGCGGGATACCTGTGCCTGTGAGATACCCAGCTCGGCGGACACCTCCATCTGCGTTCTGCCCTCGGCAAAGCGCAGCGCGAGGATGCGCCGCTCGCGCGCAGTGAGCTGTGCCATAGCCTCGCGCAGGGCAAGGCGCTCCACGCGGCTCTCATCCGTGCAGCGCTCGTCGCGCAGCTGATCCATCACGCAGGCGGTGTCTCCTCCGTCGGCGTACACTGGCTCGAAAAGCGACACCGGCTCCACCACTGCCTCCATCGCCAGCACCACCTCCTCACGCGGCAGCTCCAGCGCGGCGGCGATCTGCTCCACTGTGGGCTCGCGCTGCGTCTCCCGCTGCAGCCTCTCGCGCGTTTGCAGCACACGATAGGCCGTGTCACGCACCGAGCGGCTGACCCGGATGGCGCTGTTGTCGCGCAGATACCGCCTGATCTCGCCGATGATCATGGGCACGCCGTAGGTGGAAAAGCGCACGGGCTGGTTGACGTCAAAGTTGTCGATGGCCTTCATCAGCCCGATGCAGCCCACCTGAAACAGATCGTCTGCGCTCTCGCCGCGCCCGGAAAAGCGCTGGATCACCGACAGCACAAGGCGCAGGTTGCCCTGGATCAGCCTCTCGCGCGCCTGTGCGTCACCCTGCTTTGTCTGGCGCAGCAGCTGCATCATCTCCTCGTTTGTCAGCGTTTGCAGCTTGGCTGTGTTCACGCCGCAGATCTCCACCTTGCCCAGCATGGCCGCCGCCTCCCCTCTTTGTTTGCTAACAGTATTTCCGAGGGAAGAAAAACCATACCGTGCCCGCGCCGCAGATATTTTTTATCGCTCGCCGCGCTTCGATGGAAACCGCATCTGCGCCGCCGCGTGCGGGATCCTGACCGGACGTGGAAAATTTTTCTTCCGCGTGCAATAAAACATCCGCGCCGTGCATTATACAGGCGACAGGAGAGATCGCATGAGCATTTTGATGACGACAACTGAAAACGAGGCGCTTTCCCGTTTGCTCACGCGCGTGGCTGCCGGGGAGCAGGAGGCGCTCGCCGCGCTGTACTGCCGCACCCGGACGGCGGTGTACGGTCTGGCGCTTTCCTACCTGAAAAACGCGCACGACGCGCAGGACCTTACGCAGGACGTGTTCGTGCAGGTATGGGAGCGGGCATGGCAGTACCGCCCCGGCGGGTCAGCGATGGGCTGGCTTCTGAGCGTGTGCCGCAGCCTGTGCCTGATGCACCTGCGCCGCGAGGGACGGCACGAAACGCTCAGCGACGAGCAGTGGGACGCCATCCCGGCGGAGGACACTGCGCTCGGCGTGCATGAGCGGCTGGTTCTACAGCACGCCCTGTCCGGGCTGGGCGACGAGGAGCGGCGCATCGTGCTGCTGCATGCCGTCACGGGACTGCGCCACCGCGAGATCGCCGCGCTCGAACGTCTGCCGCTTGCGACCGTTCTGTCAAAATACCACCGGGCTCTGAAAAAAATGCGGGCCCAACTGGAAGGAGACAACGCCTGATGGACGACAACCGTATGCTTAAGCAGCTCTCCGGCGCGCTGGAAAAAACCGCGCCGAACAACGTAAACGCCGTGCTCTCCCGCTGCGAGGCGCAAAACACGGCCCCGCCCGCCGCAAAAAGAAGGCCGTATCGCGCGCTGCTGGCCGCGTGCCTGGCGCTGGCACTTTTGTGCACGGGGCTATTCTACCGGCAGACAAACGCTGTGGCGACCGTGGTGTCGCTGGACGTCAATCCCAGCATCGAGCTGAGTGTCAGCCGCAGTGAACGCGTGCTCGCCTGCACCGCGCTCAACACCGACGCGCGGGCCGTGCTATCCGGCATGAACGGCGGGGCCGATTTGGAGGGCGTGAAGCTGGACGTGGCGGTGAACGCCATCGTCGGCAGCCTTTTGCGCTGCGGCTACCTTGACGAGCTTTCCTCGGCGATCATGATCTCTGTGGAGGACAGCGACGCCGAGCGCGCCGCGCGGCTGCAGCGCGAGCTGAGCGGCGCCGTGGATCTCGCGCTCTCCCGTAGCGCCGCGCAGGCCGACGTGCTTACGCAGACGCTCACGCAGGACGCCGGGCTCACGCAGAAGGCGCACAGCCGGGGCATTTCCACCGGCAAGGCCGCGCTGGTCGAGCGCGTACTGGAAAAGAACGCCGCGCTCTCCTTCGATGCCTTGTGCGCGCTGAGCGTGGCCGAGCTGCAGCAGCTTTTGTCCTGCGGTGCGCCGGGCATGCCCATCGGCTGCGCAGCAGCGGCAGAGGCAGCGGAGCGCTACGCCGGGACGCTTGCGCTGAGCAGTGTGACGAGCGACGTCGACCCCGAGCTCGACGAAACGCCCGCGCACTACGAGGTGGAGCTCGACACGCTCTGGGGCGAGTTTACCTACTGCATCGACGCCTTCACCGGCACTGTGCTCAGCGGTCAGGCGAATATCATCCCCGCCGCGCAGCCCGATCCCCGCACCGACATTGGCCTTGAAGCTGCCCGTGCCGCCGCGCTGCGCCGCGCAGGGCTGAGCACTGCCGCCTTCACCGAGGCCGAGCGCGATGACGACGACGCGGAGTACGACTTCACCTTCACCGATGGAACGTGGGAATACGAGTGCACGATCTCCGCGCTTGACGGCAGTGTGCTCGACTTTGAGCGCGAACGTCTGGAGTCCGACGATGACGACGATGACGACAATAATGACATCATCCTCTCCCCCGCCGACGACATCGGCGCCGAGGCCGCCAAGGCCGCCGCGCTGCGCCACGCGGGGCTGAGCGCGCAGCAGGTGACGCAGCTCGAGGTGGAAGCGGACAGCGACGACGGACGCAAAGTGTACGAGGTGGAGTTCCGCTGCGGCGAGACGGAATACGACTACGAGATCGCCGCCGACGGCACGGTGCTCAAGGCGGAGCGGGAGTAAGCCCTGCAGGAGACGAAATGACGGCTTTTTCTTGACTTTTCCGCAAGTTGGAGTATACTATAAAGGTAATCCATTCCAGAGAGGAGCATTTTTATGCTGACATATCCCATGCAAGTTGCGGGACTCGAGCGCGAGCTGCCCATCTGCAAGGTCACGGACGACCTTTATATCGGCGCGTTCATCATGTTTGGCGATGCCGAGCTCACCGTTGCCTGCGCGCGCGAGCTTTTGAAGCTGGCTCCCGCCGACAGCTACGACTATCTGCTCACTGCCGAGGCCAAGTCCATCCCCCTCATCCATGAAATGGCGCGTCAGAGCGGCGCGAAGAAGTATTTCATCGCCCGCAAGGGTCCCAAGGTCTACATGCCCGACCCCATCAGCGTGCAGGATCGCTCCATCACCACGATGGGCATGCAGCAGCTGTTCCTCGGGCGCGACGACGCCGACCTGATCTGCGGCAAGCGCATCCTCATCGTGGACGACGTGATCTCCACGGGCGGCAGTCTGCTTGCGATGGAGTCGCTGGTGGAAAAGGCCGGCGGCACGGTCGTCGGGCGCATGGCCGTTCTGGCCGAGGGCGGCGCTGCCGAGCGGCACGACATCAAGTTCCTCGAAAAGCTGCCGGTGTTCAACGCTGACGGCACAGTCAAGTGAAAAACGGAACGGGACGAGCATGCGCTCGCCCCGTTTTCGTCATTCTGCACAAAAATTTGGGGGTAAATTTTTACTCGACAAATCCGCTTTACTGTAGTATTCTATGACAAATACAAATTTTAAGGAGGAAGACCCATATGGCATACCGCGAGAGCTACGCAGGCAAGATCAACCGCAAGCTCAGCAAAAAGCTGCACGTAGTGGAGGTGGCCGCAGGACGCTGCAAGGCCGACCTCGTGCTCAAAAACGCGACCTATGTAAACGTATTCTGCAACCAGCTCAGCCATGGTGACATTGCCGTGGCCGAAGGGCTGATCGCCGGCATGGGCGAGCACTACGAGGGCGAGGTCGAGGTGGACGTGGGCGGCAAGCTGGTGCTTCCGGGCTTCGTTGACGCGCACATCCATCTGGAAAGCGCGCTTGTCTCGCCGCGTGAGTTTGCCCGCGCCGTCGTGCCGCACGGCACCACCACCGTGGTCACCGACCCGCACGAAATCGCCAACGTCATGGGCACCGACGGCATCGAGTACATGCTCCAGGACACGGAGGATCTGCCCATCGACGTGCGCTTCATGCTGCCCTCCTGCGTGCCCGCCACCCCGCTCGACGAGTCGGGTGCCAACCTCGACTACCGTGCCATCGACAGCTTCTACGAGCACAACCGCGTGGAGGGTCTGGCCGAGATGATGAATTATGTCGGCGTGGACAATGCCGACGTGCAGGTGCTCGAGAAGATCGTTGCCGCGCAGGCGCACCACAAAAAGATCGACGGCCACGCTCCCGGTCTCTCCGGCAACGACCTCAACGCCTATATCGCCGCAGGCGTGTATTCCGACCACGAGTGCTCCTCGCTGGACGACGCGCTGGCCAAGCTCGAGCGCGGGCAGTACATCATGATCCGCGAGGGCACCGCCGCGCGCAACCTTGACGCGCTGCTGCCTCTGCTCACCCCGCAGTATTATACCTACTGCATGTTCTGCACCGACGACAAGCACCCCAGCGATCTTCTGGAAAAGGGGCACATCGACTATATCGTCCGCCGCGCCATCAAGGCCGGGGTCGACCCCATCATCGCCGTCAAGTGCGCCAGCCACCACGCCGCGCGCTACTTCCTGCTCAACAATCGCGGCGCCATCGCGCCGGGCTTCCTCGCCGACTTTGTAATCATCGACAACTTTGACGATTTCAACATCCTCGAGGTGTACAAAAAGGGTCGGCTGATGTTCGACGGCAAGGACGTCGCCCCCTTCGACGTGCCTGAGATCGACCCGGTGCTCGTGCAGCGCGCGCACGACACGTTCCACGTCTCGCACCTCACCGCCGACGACTTTGCCGAGACGCGCCCGCGCGGCGTGCTGGGCATGATCCCCGGCGAGATCGTCACCACCGACGCGGGCTACGCCACCGGCATCGATGTGGAAAACGACCTGCTCAAGATCGCCGTGATCGAACGCCACAAAAACACCCACCACATCGGCATCGGCTACATCAAGGGCTACGGGCTCAAATCCGGCGCTGTTGCCACCTCCGTCTCACATGACAGCCACAATATCATCGTCGTGGGCGCGAACGAAGCCGACATGGCCGCTGCGGCAAACCGCGTGGTCGAGCTGGGCGGCGGCATCGTGGTGCTGGAAAACGGCGAAACGCGCGGCGAGCTTCAGCTTCAGATCGCCGGTATCATGAGCGAGGAGCCGCTGGTGGAGGTCAACCGCAAGCTCGAGCAGGCCAAGGAGGCCGCCTTCGCCCTCGGTGTCAGCCGCGGGGTCGACCCGTTCATGACGCTCTCGTTCATGGCGCTGCCCGTCATCCCCACGCTGCGCCTGACTACACGCGGCGTGCTGGACGTGATCAACCAGAAGTACATTTAAGGAGGCGGATAATGCAAAAGATCATGGCCATCGACTACGGCGACGCACACACCGGCGTGGCCGTGTCCGACGCGCTCGGGCTGATGAGCGGCTTTTCCACCGTCATCACCGCCTACCGCCCCGAGGCTGTGCTGCAAGCGCTCAAGCCGCTCATCGCCGAGCACGGCGTGGGTGAGCTGGTGCTCGGGCACCCGATCAACATGGACGGCACGCGCGGCCCCCGCGCCGAAAAGGCCGAGGCGTTCGCCGCGCTTCTGCGCGAGGAGACGGGGCTTCCCGTCACGCTCTGGGACGAGCGGCGCAGCACTGTGGAGGCGCACAACATCCTCATGACCAACGGCAAAAACGCAAAGCAGCGCAAAAAGGCCGTGGACGCCGTGGCCGCCGCGCTGATGCTCGAGGGCTATCTCACACGGCGCAGGCGCTGAGGCGCGCAATGCCTCTTGCACTTTTCGCCGGACTATGGTAAAATCTGCATAACGACAGCATTCGACAAATTTTTCTCTCAGGAGGAAGCTTTTATGAACGTTCAGCAGCTTTATCAGCAAAAGCTCACCACGGCGGCGCAGGCCGTCAAGCTCGTGCAGTCCGGCGACTGGGTGGATTACGGCTGGTGCGCCGCACATCCCCGCGCGCTCGACGCTGCTCTGGCCGCGCGCAAGGACGAGCTGCGCGACGTGAAGGTGCGCGGCGGTGTGACGATGTGGATGCCCGAGATCTGCAAAGCCGATGACGCAGGCGAGCACTTCACCTGGCATTCCTGGCACTGCAGCGGCATCGACCGCAAGATCATCGCCAAGGGCATGGGCTACTTTGCTCCCATGCGCTACAGCGAGCTGCCCCGCTTCTACCGCGAAAACATCAGCGTGGACGTGGCCATGATCCAGGTGCCGCCGATGGACAAGCACGGATACTTCTCACTCTCCGTCAGCCCCTCGCACATCGCTGACATGCTCGGCCGCGCCAAAAAGATCATCCTCGAGGTCAACCCCCTGATGCCCTGGGTGTACGGCCTCAATGGCACCGAGGTACACATCTCCGACGTGGACGCCGTGGTGGAGACCGAGGGCTGCCCGATGGCGCAGCTGGGCGCGGGCGGCGAGCCGACCGAGGTGGACAAGGCCGTGGCAAACCTCATCGTGCCGCAGATCCCCAACGGCGCATGCCTGCAGCTTGGCATCGGCGGCATGCCCAACACCGTCGGTGCGCTGATCGCGCAGTCTGACCTGAAGGATCTGGGCGTGCACACCGAGATGTACGTCGACGGCTTTGTCGACATCGCCGCCGCCGGCAAGATCACCGGGCGCAACAAGGCGCTTGACAAAGGGCGCCAGGTGTTCGCCTTTGCCGCCGGCACGCAGAAGCTCTACGACTACATCGACCGCAACCCCGACGTGATGGGCGCGCCCGTGGACTACACCAACGACGTGCACGTTGTCTCGCAGCTGGATAACTTCATCTCCATCAACAACGCCATCGACATCGACCTGTTCGGTCAGGTCAACGCCGAGTCTGCCGGGCTCAAGCACATCTCCGGCACCGGCGGACAGCTGGACTTCGTGATGGGTGCTTACCTCTCCAGAGGCGGCAAGAGCTTTATCTGCATGTCCTCCACCGTCACGGCCAAGGATGGCACCGTCTCCAGCCGCATCGTGCCCACGCTCACCAACGGCTCCATCTGCACCGACCCGCGCTCCGCCACGCAGTATGTAGTCACGGAGTACGGCATGGTCAACCTCAAG
>CAYPLM010000081.1:0-7705 GCA_964411575.1 uncultured Oscillibacter sp.
ATCCCCAGCCGCATCGCCTTTGCGGTGGCCTCGTCGCTGGAATCGCGCATCATTCTGGACACCACCGGCGCGGAAAAGCTGGTGGGGCGCGGCGACATGCTCTACGCTCCCCTCGGCGAGGGCAAGCCTCGCCGCGTGCAGGGCTGCCTGATCTCCGCCGAGGAGATCGAGCGCGTGGTGTCCTTTGTCAAGGAGAACGGCGAGACCAGCTACTCTGACGAGGTCATCCGCAAGATCGAAGAGAACGTAGCCGAAAAGGAAAAGGGCGGCAAGGGAGCCGCTCCCACCGCCGACACAGAGCCCGAGGACGACGGCGACGAGCTGCTGCCGCAGGCCGTGGAGGTGGTGCTCGAAACGGGGCAGGCGTCTGTCTCGATGCTCCAGCGCCGGCTGAAGCTGGGCTACTCGCGCGCGGCGCGTCTGGTCGACCAGATGGAGCAGCGCGGCATCGTCGGGCCGTTTGAGGGCTCCAAGCCCCGCGCGCTTCTCATCACGCGCGAGCAGTGGCAGGAGCAGCAGCTGCGTTCCGACGCACCGCTGCCCCCCGCCCCGCCGATGGAGGGCGAGGACTGAGCCTCGCGGTGCATCGCTCTCCGCCCTTACGATGTGTTACACAGCAAAATAGCACAGGCGCGCTGCAAAACGAAAGTCTTGCAGCGCGCCCGATGCCGTCAGAAACCATCATTGCCACACCAGTGACCGATGTCACTGGTTCGCAATCCGTTCTTTTTCTCGCGTTTCCGCATCCTTCCGGCGTGGAGAATACGGATTCCCACGCCAGTGTGCGCACTGGCTCGGAATGACGGGGCCCTTTGACACGCACAGGCGCGCTGCAAAGCAAAAGCTTTACAGCGCGCCCGGCTTTTGAGGGGACAGGATCGAGAAGGTTCTTTAATTTGATTTGTTGGCTCAGCGCTTGCTCACGTCGGTGAGGGTGTCGCCGTACAGCTGGGGCTGGCGATCGCGGAACATATGGATCAGATCGCGCACCTCGCGGGTCTTGGCGTAGTCGATGGAGCCGGTGATGATCTCCTGCTCGTCACCGCCCTCGGCGATGATGTCGCCCCACGGGTCGATGATGAGGGAGTGGCCGCAGTAGGTGCCCATCGGGCTGGGGCCGACGCGGTTGCACGCCACGACAAACATCTGGTTTTCGATGGCGCGGGCGGTGAGCAGCGTGCGCCAGTGGTTCACACGCGGGTTGGGGAAGTTGGACACCACCACCAGCACGTCGGCCTTGTTCACCGCGTAAATGCGGGAGAGCTCACAGAAGCGGATGTCGTAGCAGACCATCATGCCCACGCGGCCGAACTCGGTTTCGTAGATCTCGTGCTTTTCGCCGTTGGTCAGCTGGGCGTCCTCGTCCATGTCGCTGTAGAGGTGCATCTTGCTGTAGTCGCCCACGACCTCACCGTTGCGGTCGATGAGAAAGACGGTGTTTCTCATCTTGCCATCGGCGTGCAGCGTGCTGATCGAACCCGCCACAACCCACACGTTATACTCCTTGGCCAGATCCTTGCAGACCTGAAGCGTGGGGCCGTCGACCGTTTCGCAGTGCTTTTCCATCTCATGGAACATCTTGTCGGAGAAGCCGGCAGCCCAGTCCTCCGGCAGCACCACCACGTCGGGACGCGGCGTTTTTGCCATGGCCTCGGCGAACAGACGGCGCACGTTCTCGTAGTTGGTCTTGGGGTCGTCAAAGGCGATGTTGGTTTGAAGCAGTGCAAAATTCGTCATGTTGTCTACCTCCGTTTGTCAGGACACATACAGGATGGCACGCAGCAGCACATAGGCAAAGGTGATCACGGTGAGCACCCAGCCGTTGGCAAGCATGGCCTTGATGTTTTTGGAGCGGGCAAGACCCATCTGACCGACCATGTCGACCGTGGGAGTGACAAAGAACGTGACCTGGCAGCCCACCAGCACGACCAGTGCCCAGGTGTACATATCCATCTTCATGGCGTTGACCATGGGCAGGAACAGCTCGTGGATGATCTGTGCCTGCGCCACGCCCGTGCCGGAGATGCCGAACACGCCGATGGCGGAGGCGATCATCATGAAGGCCACCTCGCCGCCCTTTTCGATCAGGGGCTGCATGAGCTGGGTGATGGCATCGAACGCGCCGGAAGCGCTGACATAGTTGAGGAAGGGCTCGAAGAGGACGAACATGAAGAACATCCAGAACATCTTGGAGCCGCCCTGCACCATGGTGGTGAGGGAATCCTTGAAGTCGAGGCCGCCGACAAGGCCGACGACGATGGAGACGGTCATCATGACCAGAATGGCATAGGAAGCACCGGCCTTGGCGATCAGACCGTAGACGATCATCACGGCCATGGTGATGAGGAAGGCGATGGTGGCGCGCTTGCACTTGGCGTCGGGCTCGAAGGAGACGGCCTCCTTGTCAGCCTCGCTGTAGGCTTCGATGCTCTCGGTCTTGCGCTGGGTGCGGCAGGCCATGAAGAAGGTGGAACCCCACACGATGATGGCCAGAGGGATACCGGCAGTCTTGAGGAACTCGCCGTAGGTAAGGCCCGTGAGACCCATGATGGTGACCACCGGGGGCACGAAGGGCCCGATGTAAAGGCCCGTGGCACCTGCGCCGTGCAGGATGACGCCCAGGGTGGAAGGGGTAATGCCAACGCTGGCCACGATGGGGATGAGGATGGGGGCGATGATGGCGTTGGAGCCGGCGAGCGTGCCGAGCAGGGCGACCATCAGCGTAGAGGTGACCATGGAGATGAGGATGGCCATGCGCTTATTCTTGAGTTTGAAGCGGTTGACCACCGTGTAGACCAGATTGTGCGCGACATGCGTGCGGTTGAGCACTTCAGCAAGGCCCGAGCCGAGCACGATGATAAAGCCGATCAGCGCGCAGAACGAGCCAAGTGAGGCATAGATCGTGTTGGCAAAGCCGAGGATCGATTCGCCGTTGAGCACGGCACCGAGGATGACGCACAGGAGCACCGACACGTTCATGTCCTTGCCCATCAGCATCAGCACGATGTACAGCAGCAGCGGCAGGAATCCCCATAAAGGATTCAGGTCAAAGATCATTTCATTTCCCTCCGTACTAAGTGTTTTTCTCTTGTATTGTTTGCTTTTTATCTTTTCTCCGGTTCAGGCGGCCGGCCCAGCCCGTCCCGGTGAAAATTACGGATTACAGATATACGCCCAGTCCCAGCGCCAGCTTGTCCTGCTGGTCCATGCGCGCGAGCATGCGCTGCGCGTCGTGCTCGCCGAGCGCGGCAAACAGGCAGCTGCACATGGCCATGGCGGAAACGGGGCTGAAATACTCGTCGCGCGGGGCAACGAGCGCATGCGTGGAGTCCAGCGCCACCTGCGAGGTCAGCGAATCCGTCACCGCGATGACGGGACAGCCTACCTTTTTGCAGTAGGACACAGCGCTGCAGGTGACTTTGGTATAGCGGGAATAGGCCGCGACCACCAGACAGTCCTCCGCCCGCACGTCGCAAAGCGCTGCCGCCAGCGCCGCAGGCGAGACCTCGAGCAGCTGCACATTGTCGTATAACCGCCGCAGCATGAAGCCCAGCAGATACGCCACCGCATAGGACGAGCCGTTGCCCACCACATAGATGCGCCGCGCGCCGCGCAAAATCGCCGCCGAGCTCTCCAGCGCCGCGCAGTTGTGCGGCGTATAAAGCTCTTCAAGCAGACGGATGTTGGATTGCAGCGTGGAGAGGATACGCTCTTCCGTCCGCTCTCCTTTTTCCGTGTCCACACGCTGCAGCTCGGTTTTCAGCTTGCCAAAGGGCATTTGCTGAAGCTGAGAATCATATAGCGCGCGCTGAAACTCCTGATAGCCCGCAAAGCCCAGCACGCGGGAAAAGCGGGTGATCGTCGCCGGGCTGCTGCCAGACTCGCGACTGAGATCGTTAATCGAGAGAAACGCACTCTCCTGCGGATTATTTAAAATGTAGTCGGCGATCCTGCGCTGCCCCTTGGACAGCTCGCCGTAACGCTCGCGAAGCTGCGAAACGAGGTCTTTTGTGTGTTCCTGCATGGTTCAGTGCTTCTTGTTGCGGACAAGACGGTTGTTCGTCCGGTAAAAAAGCGGTCCTTTCTCTTTTTTCCCCTTGAGCGTACGCAGCACCGCGCGGTAATGCTCAACATCGCGGCTCCAGAAAAACAGCATCGTGATGCCGATGAGCGCCGCCGCCGAAGCACCGTAAAACGCAACCGCCCAGCCCGCGATGCTCTCTTCATAGAAAAAGCAGGTGGACACAAATTGCAGCAGCGACACGGCCATGTTGAGCTGCAGCAGCAGCATCGCCCACGTCAGATAGCCCCTCGTGCCCAAAAACGCCAGCACGATCATCACCGCCGCGCCGATCACCGGCGCAGCCTCCTGCCCCGGCAGATAGGCATCCGTGGCAAAGCCGATGGCACGATCCGCCACCAGCAGCAGCGCCCACGCGGCCATCATGATGCACACCTTGCGCTGCGCACGAGCCAGCTGCGCGTCCTGCGCACAGGCCTCGCGGAGCTTTGCGGAAAGGCTCTTTTTCATCCTGCGGCGTCCTCCCTTTTCTCTCACGCGGCGCACACTTTGCCGCGCTTTCATGAACACGCTTATTTTAGCAGTTTTGAAACTCAATTTTCAATTCGCATATTGTACGAAAATTTCTTTTCATTTTTGGGCGTTTTGCCGATTTCGATTTCTGCTCTTGACAGCGTGGAGCGTGGAACGGTATAATCCAGAAGAGAAAAAATGAAAATTTAATTTCATTTAAAGGAGGATTATGAAAATGAACAAGCTTCCACGCCGCGCAATTTTTGAGCTGCTTTCCGAATTAGAGGGCTCCGTCGGTCTTTTCATTCAGGATCTCGACAGCGGGGAGACGCTGGAAATCGACCCCGAGCGGGTGTTCCCCTCTGCCAGCGTGATCAAGATCCCCATGCTGGCACTGCTGCTGCGCGATGTGCAGCAGGGGCGTGTAGACTGGACGGCGCGCCGCCGCATCGACCCGGCCAACCGCGTGGGCGGGACGGGCATCCTCTGCGAGCTCAACCCCGATTACGAGCCCACCGTGGAGGAGCTTGCCACGCTGATGATCGTGCTGAGCGACAACATCGCCACCAACGAGATCATGGACATCGTGGGCATCGAGCGTGTCAACGAGTTCTGCCGCGAGCTCGGCTGCCCCAACACACGCCTCATGCGCAAGATGCTCGACTTTGAGGCCATCAAAAAGGGCTACAACAATTATATGTGTGCCGGGGAAACGGGGCGGCTTCTTGTGCGCATCGCCAACGAAGAGTTTGTCAACGCCGAAGCGTCGCGCATGATTATGCGCATCATGGAGCGTCAGCAGTGCCGCAACAAGCTGCCCGCGCTGCTGCCCACCATCCCCAACTACGCCTCCGAGGAGGTCAAGCGCAACATCCAGGACGGCTCCGTGCTGGTGGCGAACAAAACCGGCGAGCTGGTGGGTATCCAGCACGACGTGGGCATTTTCACCCTGCCCGGCAACCGGCGCTATGTTATGGCCGTCTTTACCGGCGACCTTGCCAGCGACGCTGCGGGTATCCAGACCATTGCCAAGCTCAGCCGCATCGTATACGACGCGCTGAAATAAAGAGGAGTTGACTATCTTTTGTACGACTATCTTCTCACCAACGGGCTGATCGTTGACGGCAGCCGCGCAAAGCCGAGACGCGCAAACCTCGCCATTCGCGGCGGCGTGATCGCGGCGATCACCGAGGACACGCCTGCGGCGGCGCAGGTGCTCGATGTGAGCGGCCTTGCCGTCGCGCCCGGCTTTATCGACATCCACTCCCACTCAGATGCCAGCCCTCTTGTCGGCTACCCGGTGGAGAGCAAGCTTGCCCAGGGCGTGACCACGGAGATCGCAGGCAACTGCGGCATTTCCCTGCTGCCCGCCGTGGCCGGGCACGCCGACGAGGTGCAGGACTACTTCGCCTCCGAGCTGGAGCTGCCGCTCAACGGGCGGCGCATCGTGTACCGCTCGATGCCGGACTACGCCGCCGCCGTGCAGCAAAACGGCACGCGCATCAACGTGGGCATGCTCGTCGGGCACGGTACGCTGCGTCTTTCCGCCATGGGCTTTGTCAACCGTGCCCCCACCGCGCAGGAGCTTGCCTGCATGGAGCAGCTGCTTGACGAGGAACTCAGCCGCGGCGCCTTCGGCCTGAGCCTGGGGCTGATCTATCCGCCCAGCGCCTTCGGCACAACGGAGGAGCTGACGGCGCTGGCGCGCGTGGTCAAGGCGCACGGGGCCATTCTCGCGGTGCACATGCGCAGTGAGGGGCCGCACATCTTCGAGGCTGTGGACGAGGTGCTGTCCATCGCTGAGCGCACCGGCGTGCATCTGCAAATTTCCCACCTCAAGCTTTTGGGGCGCGCCCAGTGGGGACGCAGCGAACAGCTGCTCGCGCGTATCGACGCCGCCCGCAACCGCGGCGCGCACGTCACCTGCGATCAGTACCCCTACACCGCCAGCAGCACCGCGCTCACTGCGCTCATGCCGCACTGGTCGCATGCCGGCGGCAGCGAGGCCATGCTGCGCCGTCTCCAAAGCCGCGAGGGCACGCTCTGCGCCGATATCGAACGCGAGATGCACGACCGCGGCGGCAGCGAAACCATCCTCATCACCAGCACGCACGGCTACCACCCCGAGTACGAGGGGCGCTACGTCAGCGAGCTTGCCGAGCAGTTTGGGCTTTCCGCCGTGGACACGGTGATCCGGCTGCTGCTCGAGTGCCGCGTAAGTGTGGCGTGTGTGTACTTCTGCATCGCGCAGGAGGATATGCTGCGCATCATGGCGCGATGTGACGTGTGTGTCGGCAGCGACGGCTACTCCTTCTCCTACGACCCCGCGCACATGCAGATCTCCCCGCACCCGCGCAGCTTTGCCACCTTCCCGCAGTTCTTCCAGACCGTGCGCGAGCACGCGCTCTTGCCGCTGGAGGACGCGGTGTATAAGGTCAGCGCGCTGCCCGCCGAAATTCTGGGACTGCACGACCGTGGCCGTCTGGCCGAGGGCATGGCGGCGGACATCACTGTGTTCGACCCCGCGCGCATTGCCAGCCGCTCCACCTTCCTGTGCCCGAAGGTGCGTCCGCAGGGCGTGGAGCATGTGTTTGTCGCAGGAAAGCTTGCCTACAGCGGCGAGACCGCCTGCGAGCTTTGCGCCGGCACCGTCCTGCTCCACCGCGCCGGGCAGTAACACCTGCACTTTTTTTACACGCTGCAAAATGACCGGCTTCTTTCGAAGCCGGTCATTTTGAGATTGTCAAAAAGCGTCATTGCTCACCAGTGACCGATGTCACTGGTGTGGCAATCCGTTCTTTTCCCTGCGTTTCCGAATCAGTTCTGCGTGAGGAGTGCGGATTCCCACGCCAGTGTGAGCACTGGCTCGGAATGACGGGGAGCCTTGACACGCTGCAAAAACGACCGACTTCGAAAAAAGCCGGTCGTTTTGTTGTGATGTGTCTCCCCTACCGATCAGGGGCGCGGTCTTACTGCTTTTTGTAGCCGCGGTTGAGGCGCATTTCCAGCGCGTCCAGCTCGTCGTAGAGCTCCTGCGGCACCTTGCCGATCTTCTCATAGTAGGCGCGGGCATCCTCGCACTCCTGCAGCCACAGCTCGCGGTCGACGGACAGGAGCTTGCGCATATCGTACATGGAGATCGAAAGACCCTCCATGTCGATGTCGTGGGTG
>CAYPLM010000082.1:0-7695 GCA_964411575.1 uncultured Oscillibacter sp.
GTGCCTCTGGCGAGCACTACCTGTTCAACAACGAGACCAACCGCGGCTTTGTGAAGATGTTCCGCGACTGGTACCAGAAGGGCTATCTGACCACGCAGACCCTCTACGGTGCCTACACCTCTGGCCTCTTCACCTCCACCGATACCACCAAGAGCTACATGTCCATCGGCTCTTCCGCCGGTGCCACCCACCAGCGCCCCACGGCTGACGCCAACGGCAACTATCCCTTCGAAGTTGGCATCGCCACCATCCCCCAGATCGACCCTGCCAACCCCAAGGTCATCTCCCAGGGCCCCAGCGTTTGCATCTTCCAGAAGAGTAATCCTCAGGAAGTCATCGCTTCCTGGCTGTTCGTCAAGTACCTGACCACCACGGTTGAGTTCCAGGCTGAGTTCTCCATGGCTTCCGGCTATGTGCCCGTGCTTAAGTCCGTGTCCAGCAACGCCACCTACTCCGACTTTGTCTCCAAGGCCGACGGCGGCGCGTACATCTCCGCTCTGAGCGCCAAGGTCTGCCTTGAGCAGGAGAACGCTTACTACACCTCTCCCGCGTTCAACGGTTCCTCCGCTGCCCGCGACCAGGTCGGTACGCTGATGAGCAAGTGCCTGACCATTCCCGACGGCAATGTCGAGGCCGGCATCGAAGCGGCGTTTGAGGATGCCGTGGAAGAGTGCGAGTATCAGAGCTAAAAAACGTGACGCGTCTTTTCCGCTGTCTGCTGCTCGCGCTGTGCCTGGCGCTTTGCCTGACGGCCTGCGCGCAGCAGCAGGAGACGCCGCCCGAGCAGCCAGAGCAGCCTGAACAAGCCGATCCGTTCGGGCAGCCCGCTGCCGAGCCGGTGGACTACGCTGCTTCGCTGCGCTTTGACAAAAGCTCCTCCACCGCAAAAGCGGAGGTCACAGTAAAGACCTTTGTCGACGGCGACACCACGCACTTCCTCGTGTCCGAAAGCATCGAGCCGAGCGGCGTGCTCAAGGCGCGCTATCTCGCCATTGACACGCCCGAGTCCACCGGCAAGATCGAAGAGTACGGCAAGAAGGCGGCTGCCTTCACGCGCGAAAAGCTTGAAAACGCCGTGTCGATCTACGTCGAGTCGGACGACGGCAGCTGGAACTACGACTCTACCGGCGCGCGTCGCCTTGTGTGGGTCTGGTATCTGCCGGAAGGGGAGAGCGCGTACCGCAACCTCAACGTCGAGCTGCTGCAAAACGGTCTGGCCATTGCCTCAAGCGCAGCCAACAACCGCTACGGCAGCACCTGCACCGCCGCCATCGCACAGGCGAAGGAGCAAAAGTGCAACGTCTACTCCGGCGAACCCGACCCCGATTTCTACTACGGCGACGCGGTGGAGCTCACGCTCAAGCAGCTGCGCTGCCATGTAGAGGAATATGTGGGCATCAAGGTTGCCTTCGAGGGCGTGATCACCTGCCACGACGGCAGCAGCGTCTGCGTGGAGAGTTATGACGAGGAGAGCGGGCTGTACTACGGCATCAGCGTGTATTACGGCTACAGTCTCCCCGGCGACGGGCTGGCCATTTTGTCCGTGGGCAATCTTGCCCGCATCGTCGGCACCGTGCAGTATTACGAGGCAGGGGACACCTATCAGGTATCCGGCCTTTCCTACCGCGCGATGAAGCCGGACGATCCCAACAACCTCCAGCTTGTCAGCAGCGGCCATGCGCCTGCCTATGCGCTCACCGACGCGGCAGCGTTTGCCTCCTCCGTCGTGCAGCCCTTTGCGGACGACCCGACGGAGCACCCCTATGCATCGCTCACGCTGAACACCACAGTTTCGATGCAGAGCCTTACCGTCGGCAGCGTCTACACCACCGACGACCCCGCCAGTGACAGCACCGGCGCGATGACGCTCTACTGCACCGCTGAGGACGGCACTGCCGTTCAGGTGCGCACAGCTGTGCTGCACAAGGCGGACGGATCGCTGTTCACCGCCGACGACGTGGCAGGGAAGAGCATCGACGTACGCGGCGTGGTCGACCGCTACAACGGCGTGTACCAGATCAAGGTGCTCACGCCGGAAAACCTCATCATCCATTAACCTTTCACAAAACAAATAAGGAGAAGTCATGAAAAAGTTACTTGCGTGCATTCTCGCGTTTGTGCTGTGCCTGTCTCTGGCCGCCTGCGCCCAGGACGAGCCGGCTCCCACCCCCGATCCCGATCCCGACCCCGTCGTTGACACTCCGGTCGAGCCCGTTGTGACCAAGAGCGACGTGGAAAACGCCCGCGATTACATCTCCGCCATGTACAAGAAGGACGCCGCTGAGACCGCTGCCGACTATCAGGTCGTCGCGCAGGTCATCATCAACGGCACCACTTTCCCCATTGAGTGGGTCGCCAACGTCACCACCGGCGCTGCTGAGGACGTGAAGGTCGAAGAGCCTGTGGACAACATGGTCACCATCAACGTCAACGAGCAGGCCCCCGAAGAGGTCATCTATGACCTCGTGGCCACCGTGAAGGACGCCGACGGCAAGACCGAGTCCGTCACCTTCCCGCACACCGTTCCCGCTGCCCCCGCCGATGACCTCTGCGAGGCCGAGATCCTTGCCCGTGCCTTCGCTCTCGAGCCCGGTGCCACCATGCTCGGCAAGCAGGTGCTGCGCGGCGAGATCGTCAGCATCGACAGCGCGTACTCCGCTGAGTACAACAACATCACCGTCACCATCCAGGTCGGCGAGCAGACCATCCAGTGCTACCGTCTCGCGGGCGGCGAAGATCTGGTCGTGGGCGACGTCATCACCGTCACCGGCGAGATCAAGAACTACAACGGCACCGTTGAGTTCGACGCCAAGTGCACCTACAGCAAGGACATGAGCACTGATGAAGCCAAGCAGCTGATCACCATGGAGAAGGCTTACGCCCTTGAGGCCGGCGCCACCATGCTCGGCAAGCAGGCTCTGCGCGGCGAGATCGTCAGCATCGACAGCGCGTACTCCGCTGAGTACAACAACATCACCGTCACCATCCAGGTCGGCGAGCAGACCATCCAGTGCTACCGTCTCGCGGGCGGCGAAGATCTGGTCGTGGGCGATGTGATCACCGTTACCGGTGAGATCACCAACTACAACGGCACCATCGAGTTTGCAGCCAAGTGCACCTACAGCAAGGACCAGACCCTCGCCGAGGCTAAGGACATCATCCTCCTCGAGAAGGCTTATGCCCTTGAGGTCGGCGCCACCATGCTCGGCAAGCAGGAGATCACCGGCGAGATTATCAGCATCGACAGTGCGTACTCCGCTGAGTACAACAACATCACCGTCACATTGCAGGTCGGCGAGCAGACCATCCAGTGCTACCGCCTCGCGGGCGGCGAAGAGCTGGCCGTGGGCGACGTGATCACCGTTACCGGCGACATCACCAACTACAACGGCACCATCGAGTTTGCAGCCAAGTGCACCTACGTGAAGTAAAGCGCGCTTCCCAACTATTCAGCAGAACAGGCACCATTCAGCTTTGGCTGGATGGTGCCTGTTTTTGCGTAATATCCGGGAAAATGCGGCAAAGCAGACGGCCTGGTTTGTGGATTCACGCTTGTATTTTGGATGGGATTGTGGTACAATACAAAATGAGCGATTATACTGCGCTCCGCGCGGTAAATATATATGATCGGAGTGAGATCAATGGAATCTACACAGGCAAAAAAAGTCATGCTTTCCGGTATCAAGCCCAGCGGTGACCTGACCCTGGGGTCTTATTTGGGTGCGATCAAAAATTGGGCTGAACGTGCTGACCAGTTTGACTGTTACTATTTTATGGCAGATATGCACGCGATTACCGTGCGCCAGAATCCGGCCGACCTGCGCCGCCGCACGCTTGAGCAGCTCGCGCAGTACATCGCCTGTGGCCTCGACCCGGAGAAAAACACCCTCTTCGTGCAAAGCCACGTTCACCAGCATGCTGAGCTGGGCTGGGTGCTCGATTGCTATACGATGTTCGGCGAGCTGAGCCGTATGACGCAGTTTAAGGATAAATCTGCCAAAAATGCCGACAACATCAACGGCGGCCTTTTCACTTATCCCAGCCTGATGGCCGCTGACATTCTGCTCTACCAGCCTGATCTTGTTCCGGTTGGCGACGATCAGAAGCAGCACGTCGAGCTCTGCCACGCCATCGCCCGCCGCTTCAACGGTATCTACGGCGACGTGTTCAAGATCCCCGAGCCCTATGTGCCCAAGGTGGGCGCGCGCATTATGTCGCTGACCAACCCTGCCGCAAAAATGAGCAAGAGCGAAAACGAGGACACCGGCCGTGTCCTGCTCATGGATGACCCAGCCTTTATCGTGAAGCAGTTCAAGCGTGCCATCACCGACAGCGACACGGAAAACTGCGTGCGCTACGACAAGGAGCACAAGCCCGGCGTGGCCAACCTCATGACGATCTACGCCGCCGTCACCGGCAAGAGCTTCGACGAGATCGAGCGCGAGTTCGCGGGGCAGGGCTACGGCACGTTCAAGTCTGCCGTGGGCGAGGCTGTGGTGGAGACGCTGCGCCCCATCCGCGAGGAGACGCAGCACCTGCTCACCGACAAGGCGTATCTTGAGGGTGTGTACCGCGCGGGCGCGGAAAAGGCGTCCTACATCGCAGAAAAAACGCTGCGCAAGGTCTACAAAAAAGTTGGCTTTCTTGCAAGATAACGGGAGATAAAGATGAAGCTTCCTACCGAATTGCTGCTGCCTGTGGCGGGGGCGATCGTCATCGCCTTTGCTGTCAGCTTTCTCGTCAGCCCGCTGGTCAAGTCCTTTGCCTATAAGATCAAGGCCATTGACGTGCCCAAGGACGGACGCCGCATGCATAACCATCCCATTCCGCGCCTGGGCGGCCTGGCGATCTTCTTTGGCTTTCTTGTCAGCCTGCTGCTGTTTGTCAATATCGACCGGCAGATGCGCGGCATTCTGCTCGGCGCGGTGCTGATCGTGGTGCTCGGCGTGATGGACGATATCTCCGCCCTGCGCGCCAAGTTCAAGTTCATCGTGCAGATCGCTGCGGCGCTCATCGCCGTGGCGCACGGTGTGGTTATTGAGGTGCTCACCAACCCAAACGTGCTCAGCGAAGAGCCGTACTGGGAGCTGGGCTGGCTGTCCATCCCCATCACGGTGCTGTGGATCGTGGGTGTGACCAACGCTGTCAACCTCATCGACGGGCTCGACGGTCTTGCCAACGGTGTGAGCACTATCAGTGCGCTAACGATGCTGGTGATCGCGCTGCTCATCGGGGAAGGGCAGACGGCGCTTGTGATGGCGGCGCTCGTGGGCGCGTGTCTGGGCTTTCTGCCGTACAACAAAAACCCCGCAAAAATGTTCATGGGGGACACGGGCTCCACTTTCCTGGGCTATATTCTGGCCACCATCTCCATTCAGGGGCTGTTTAAGTATTACGCCGTCGTGTCCTTCGTCGCGCCGTTTCTCATTCTGGGGCTGCCCATTTTCGACACGGCGTTTGCCATCATCCGCCGCGTGGCGCATGGCCAGAGCCCCATGGCACCCGACCGCGGGCATGTACATCACCGCCTGATCGACATGGGGCTCAACCAGAAGCAGGCGGTGGCTGCGCTGTATGTAGTGAGCAGTATTCTCGGCCTTTCTGCTGTGGTGCTGACCACCAGCGGTGAGGTGAAGGCCATGCTGCTTCTGCTGGCGCTGGGCTGCGTGGCCTATGTGGCCTCGCGTGTGATTTTCCCGCGCGAGATCGCGGAAGGACAGAAAAAAGCGGAGGAGCAGTCCGCCGTTGACGGACAAAAGGAGGACAAGCATGAGTAAGATCAAGGTGATGAGCGTATTCGGCACGCGGCCGGAGGCCATCAAAATGGCACCGCTTGTAAAGGAACTTGCCTCCCGCGAGGGCATCGAAAGCCTCTGCTGCGTCACCGCGCAGCACCGCCAGATGCTCGACAGCGTGTTGCAGGTGTTCGGCCTTACGCCCGATGCAGACCTTAACATCATGACCGAGCGGCAGACGCTTTCCGGCATCACCAGCCGCTGCCTTCAGGGCATGGACGATGTGCTCGAACAATATGCGCCCGATCTGGTGCTTGTCCACGGCGACACGTCCACCACCTTCGCCGGCGCGCTGAGCGCGTTTTACCACCGCATTCCGGTGGGGCATGTGGAGGCGGGGCTGCGCACCTACGACCGGTACTCTCCCTACCCCGAGGAGATGAACCGCCAGCTCGTCACCCGCATTGCGGAGCTTTATTTCTGCCCCACGGAGAACAACCGCCTCAACCTCGCGCGCGAGGGCGTGACGGAGGGCGTGTTTGTCACGGGGAATACGGTTATTGACGCAATCAAATCAACGGTACACAAGGATTATTCCTTTACAACTCCACTGCTCAATCAGTTGCCCTACGACACGAAAAAGATCGTGCTCGTCACCTGCCATCGCCGCGAAAACTACGGCCAGCCCATGGAAAACATCATGACAGCTCTGCGCGATCTGGTGCGGCAGAACGAGGACTGTGAGCTTGTCTACCCGGTGCATCTTTCGCCTGTGGTGCGCGAGAATGCGCAGCGCTTCCTCGGCGGCGAGCCGCGGGTGCACCTGATCGATCCGCTCAGCGCCGACGAGATGCACAACCTCATGGCGCGTGCCTACCTGGTGATGACTGACTCCGGCGGGCTGCAGGAGGAGGCACCTGCGCTGGGCAAGCCCGTGCTGGTGCTGCGCCGCGAGACCGAGCGGCCAGAGGCGGTGGAGGCCGGCACCGTGAAGCTTGCGGGTGTGGAGCACAATGGCATTCTTTCCCTCGGCACGGAGCTTTTAAACGATCCGGCGGCCTATCAGACCATGGCGCACGCGGCCAACCCCTACGGAGACGGGCACGCCTGTGCACGTATCGCGGAGGCGATTGAGTGGCACTTCGGTCTGCGCGCTTCGGCACCCGCGCCCTTCTGTGGCTGAGGAGGACGGCGTATGCGTGGACAAAGGCTCTCGCCCTTTGGCCTTGCGGTGGCGGTGCTGGTGCTGCTGGTCGTGGCCTTTGTGGTGCGCGGCAGCCTCCTGCAAACGGAGCACATCGAGCTGCCGCCGGAGGAGGACGCGTCTGCGCCTGGCGCTTCTCAGGGAAACGAAAGCGTGCGCCTCGACCGCGTGGAGGTCGCGCCTGAGACGGTGCAGGCTGTTATCGCCGCGCTGGCCCGTCCCGAAAACTACAGCCGCACCGTCACCGTTGAGCGCTATTGGGACGGAGGAAGCGCTGTTGCCACGGCGCAGGTGCAGGTGCTGCTCGGGCGCTCGCGCTGCGACCTGAGCGAGGGCGGCGAGACCTGTCACACCGTGACCAACGGTAAGGAGACGGCGGTTTGGTACGGCGAGGAGATGGAAATCTACCGCGCCGCCTCCGTGCTCTCTGCTGATGCCGAGCAGGGCATCCCCACCTATGAGGATGTGCTTGCGCTGCCGGTGGAGCGCATTGCGGCGGCGGACTATCGGCTGCTCGACTCGCTATCGTGCATCTATGTGGAGACTGCTGCGGATGAGGCGGGCTATGCCGAGCGGTGGTACGTTTCCGTGGACTCCGGCTTGCTCGCTGCGGCGGAGAAGCTTTGCGGCGAGGAAGTGGTCTACCGCATGAAGTCGCTCGATGTCACGCTCTCCGCCGTCACAGAAGCCGCGTTCACCTTGCCCGACGGCACACAGCTGGGCGAATAAAGAGAATAAATAGATCGCACGGAGTAT
>CAYPLM010000083.1:0-7556 GCA_964411575.1 uncultured Oscillibacter sp.
GGCAGACCGTAGCTCTGCACGAGGATGGGCACGAGCACCGTTGCGCCGAACATGGCGAAAAGATGCTGTAAGCCGAGGATCAGCATTCTGGGCACGCCCAGCTGACGGGCGTCATAGATGGCTTCCTGTCCAAGTTCTTTTTTCATGATGTTTCTCCCTTTTCTTATATTATTTAATGGATGGACGACAGTTCCGGTGCCCCGTGCGGGCAAAAAGAAAGACCGGTAAAAGAATTACCGGCCAACAACGACAATATCAAAAAGGGGAGAAAAACGGAAAGCAGAAACACCAACAACCTTGCTCTTTTTCTTGCTCGTGCAGGTGCAAAGCGTCATGGCGGTTTTCCTCCCTCGTGTTTTATCTGCGATAGAATACAGGAAAGCGGCCAAAATTGCAAGAGGAATTTCCCGACAATGTGCACAAGTTTTTCACTTTGTTTTTGTATATTTCGCACAAAAGAGGATTTTGCAAAAGTCATCCTTGCAAAGCTCTCCGCGACGGCGTACAATGAGAAAAAACAGGCGGAAAGGAAGCGTTTTGCCATGAATCGCAGGCGAGGCTATCTTCTTCTGGGGCTGACGGCCCTGATCTTCAGCACCACGGAGGTGGCGCTCAAGGGCGTGGGCGACGCGTTTTCGCCCATGCAGCTCACGGCCGAGCGCGTGCTCATCGGCGGGCTTTTCCTGCTGCCGTTTGCGCTCTCGCAGCTGCGCCGTGCCGGGATACGGCTGAGCGGGCGCGACTTCCGCCTGTTCGCGGCGATGGGACTTCTCACCGCGATGCACCTGAGCCTGATGCAGCTGGCAGTGGTGCACGCCGACGCCTCCGCCGTGGCCACAATCTACTCAGGCAACCCCGTGTTTGCCATCTTCTTTGCGCATTTTCTGCTGCATGAGCCGCTGCGGCGCAACCATCTGCTCGCGCTGGGCTTCGAGGTGGTGGGCATCCTGTTCATCCTCAACCCTGCACAGCTTGAGATGAGCGCGACGGGCTTTGCGCTCACGCTGAGCTCCTCGGCGCTGTATGCGCTGTACGGCACATGGAGCAAACGGCATGTGGCGCGCTACGGCAGCGCGGTGCTCACCAGCTTCAACCTGCTCTTCGGCGGAACAGAGCTGCTGGCGCTGCTGCTTTTGTGCCGTCTGCCCGCCGTGGCGGCGTTGTGCGGACAGCTGGGGCTTTCGGTGTTTGCCAACGTCTCGCTCCTCACCGGCTTTACGCCGCACACGGCGGCAGTGCTGCTGTATGTGGGCGTAGTGGTAGCGGGGGCGGGCAACCTGCTGATGGTGCAGGTGGCGCGCGACACCTCGGCCACGGAGAGCTCGTTTTTCTACCTTGTCAAGCCCATTCTCTCCGCCATCATCGCTGCGGCGGTGCTGCACGAGACTATCAGCCCGCACCGCATACTCGGCATCGCGTTTTTCACTGCCGCATCGCTGTGCGTCGTCGTGCCGCTGCTGCGCGAGGTGCGGCGCGCGGGCGCGCGGTGAGCCGTTTTCGCGCTTGCGGACAGCAAAAAGGTATGCTATAGTGGATACCAGAAAAATGAACAGGAGGGCTTTCTCATGACCTACGATTTCACCACCGTGCTCGACCGGCGCGGCAAGGACGCACTGGCGGTGGAGAGCGCGCCGTTTGGTTACGCCGAGCGTCTGGCACAGCATCCGCCCCGCTTTGAGCCCATCCCCATGTGGGTGGCGGACATGAACTTTGCCACGGTGCCCACGGTGCAAAGCGCCATTGCCGGACGTCTGGAGCACGGCGCGTTCGGCTACTTCAACGCGCGCGACGAATACTATGAGAGCATCATCCGCTGGCAGAGCACGCACAACGGCGTGACTGGTTTGCGCGTGGAGCACATCGGCTACGAAAACGGCGTGCTCGGCGGCGTGGTGGCGGCGCTCAACGCCATGTGCACCTGCGGCGACGAGGTGCTGGTGCACTCGCCGACCTATGTTGGCTTCACCCACGCGCTCGGCGACTGCGGCTACCGCATCGTGCACAGCCCGCTGGTGAAGGACGAGGGCGGTGTGTGGCGCATGGATCTTGCCGACATGGAGAAAAAGCTGCGCACGCACCGTATCCACGCTGCCATTCTCTGCTCGCCGCACAACCCCACGGGCCGCGTATGGGAGAGATGGGAGCTGGAACAGGCGATGGAGCTGTACCGTAAGTACGACGTTTTTGTCGTCTCCGATGAGATCTGGTCCGACCTGACGCTCTTTGGCAACCGGCACGTCCCCACGCAGTCGGTGTCGGAGGACGCGAAAAACCGCACCGTCGCGCTCTACGCCCCGTCGAAAACCTTCAACCTCGCGGGTCTGATCGGCTCGTACCACATCATCTACAACCGCACGCTCCACGACCGCGTGCTTCGCGCGAGCGACGTGACCTGCTACAACCACATGAACCTTCTTTCAATGTATGCGCTCATCGGCGCGTACCAGAGCGAGGGCGAGGCGTGGCTGGAGGAGCTGCGCACGGTGCTCGGCGAAAACGTCGACCTCGCCTGCCGTGCGCTGACCGAACGCTTTGAGGGCATCGAGGTGTTCCGCCCGCAGGGGACATATATGCTCTTCCCCGACTTTTCCGGCTGGTGCGCCGCGCACGGCAAAACGATGGACGAGCTGATCTGCGCCGGCTACGACGCGGGCATTTTCTGGCAGGATGGCCGTGCCTTCCACGGCGCGCACAGCATCCGCCTCAACCTCGCCCTGCCCAAGAGCAAGCTCGAGGAAGCCCTCGACAGGCTGGAAAAATACGTTCTGTAACCAGATGACCGCAAACGGCGCGGCTGCAAGGGACTTCCCCGCAGCCGCGCCGTCATAATTGTCAAAAGCCTCGCAGAGTTTCACATCCGCAGACGTGAAATCATTTCAATCGTTTTTTCGGCGGCATGTACGTCGGAAAAAACTCCTCTCAGCCCGCAAACGTGCGAGCGCAAGCGAGTGCGCTGCGGCGGGCTGCAAGCCTTCTCAAAAAAGCGGCGTCAGCCGCTTTTTTGATTACAAACTCAGCCTCTGCCGTACACCATGCGCGTGTCGGCAAGCAGCGCGCCCTCTGTGTCGGCGCGGTAGCCCTGCACGCCATAAAGCGCAAGCACGTCGGCAAGGCTCTCGTCCTCGAGCGCAGCAGAAAGCGCCGCCGTGAACGCATCGCTGCTGACGATCTCGTCTGCCGTGCTGACCACGGCCACCTCGGAATACAGCACACCGCTTGCGATGGCCTCCGCCGGCGCGCCGTCCTCCGGCACAAAGGGCACGACAGAAAGATCATGCGCCACGTCGGCCACAGCAAAGTCTCCGTTCGGCAGCTGGGGCAGACGCGTGATGCTCAACTCGTCGGCGGTGTGCCCATCGAAGTGTTCGGCAAGGTACGCGTCCAGCCAGGCAAGCGCGCGCTCTCCACAGACGCACCACGAAGCGCCTGCGAGCATCTCCCACGTCAGCGTGCCGTCTGCCGCAGCGGCGCGGATGCTCTGCGCCGCGGGCGCGCCGTCACAGACGATGGCTGCGCCCACGCCCGGCTGCCCCACGGCGGCAGGATACAGCGCGGCTTCGTGTGCAAAAAAGGTCCCTGCGGGCAAAAAGCCCACCTGCACACTGCCCGCGCGCAGCGCCTCAGCCGTAGCCTCCGCGCTCGCGCCGAACGTGACGTGCACCGTGCTCACGGCGACGTTCCGCTCAGCCAGCACATCGACGAGAAGCGCCGGCAGCTTTTTTTGCAGCTGGGCAAGGTCGTCCACGCTGCGCTCACCGATGACGAGCTCAACGTCCAGCTCTGCAAGAGTGATGCCGTAGCGCTGCGGCGTGTCCGGCGCGGGCGGCGTGTCAGGCGCGGGATCGATGGGGTCGGGCTGCCTGGTGCAGGCGCACAGCAGCAGCGTCAGCGTCAGCAGCAGTACCATTAGTCTGCGCATAGGCGGATCCTCCTTCTCGTTTCAGGTGCATTCAGTATACCATGCTTTGCGGAAAAAAGATATCACAATTTGATAACATTTTTCTTGACTTTTCGTGTCCGTGCGTGTAAGATTTGAAAACGATAATCATTTTCAATTTTGGAGGGTATATGGCTTCCTATTTTACAAGACAGCAGAAGGCCGTGCTCGACTGCGTGGCCGCGCACGCCGGGCAGGTGCTCACCGCCGCCGATGTGTGTGCGGCGCTGCGCCAGAGCGGCGAGCGCGTGGGACAGGCCACGGTTTACCGCCAGCTCGACCGCCTCTCGCGCGAGGGCTGGCTGCACCGTGTGGTCACGGAGGAGGGCGCGTGCTACCAGCGCTGTACCCACGGCGACACGGGCGGCTGCTTTCTGCTCAAGTGCGAGCAATGCGGCCGTATTGAGCATGTAGACTGCTCGCACCTGTCGCCGCTCTACGCGCATCTCGCTGCGGAGCACGGCTTTGCCGTCGACCCCCGGCGCACGATGCTCTACGGCCTGTGCCGCCGCTGCCGGGAGGCGCAGACATGAGGCGGGCGCTTTGTTTTCTGTGTGCGCTGGCGCTTTTGCTGTGCGGCTGCGCCGCGCGGGACGTGCCGCACAACGACGGGCGGCTGCGCGTGGTGACCACACTCTACCCCTACTATGACTTTGCCTGCCGCATCGCCGGGGAACACGCCGACGTGACGCTGCTGCTCTCACCCGGCCGCGAGGCGCACAGCTTCGAGCCCACGCCACTTGATGCCGTGACCATCGCGCACGCGGACGTTTTTCTGTACAACGGCGGAGAAAGCGAGGTCTGGGTGGACGACATGCTCGACGCTGCGGGCAAGGAGATCACCGTGGTGCGCGCGCTGCTGCCCTATGCTGACGCGCTCGAGGAGGAATACACCGAGGGCATGCAGGGTGGGCACGACGAACACGAGCATGAGCATGATGAGCATGACGACCATGACCACGACACCATCGCCTACGACGAACATGTGTGGACCTCGCCGCAAAACGCCAAAAAGCTCTGCGCGGCCATCTGCGAGGCGCTGTGCGAGGCCGACGGGGCGAACGCCGACGACTACCGCGCCAATTGCAGCGCCTACACCGCGCAGCTCGACGCGCTCGACGCGCGCTTTCGCGCCCTGCGGGAGGAGGCCGTGCACCACACGCTGATTGTGGCCGACCGCTTTCCGCTTTTGTACCTGTGTGAGGCATACGACCTTGGCTACCGCGCGGCCTTTCACGGCTGCGCGAGCGACACCGAGCCCTCGCTCGCAACGATCAAGTATCTTATCGACCGCGTGAACGACGAGCACATCGGCGTGGTGTACGCAGTTGATCTGGGCAGCGGCAGCATTGCCGACGTGGTGGCCGAGAGCACGGGCGCGCAGGTTGCACGCCTGTGGTCGGGGCAGACTGTTTCGCGCGCGGACTTTGACGCTGACGTGGGCTACCTGGGGCTGATGGAGCGCAACCTCGACGCGCTGGCGCTGGGGCTGAAATAAGGAGAAGAGAATGGAAGAATTACTGACCTGCCGGGACGTAAGCCTCGGCTACGAGGGCAAGCCCCTGCTCAAGCACCTCAGCTTTTCCGTGCACGAGGGTGACTATCTTTGCATCGTGGGCGAAAACGGAAGCGGAAAGTCGACTCTGTTGAAGACCCTGCTCGGGCTCACACCCCCGCTGGCCGGGGACATCCACTGCCCCGCACGCGCCGCCGGAACGCTGGGTTACCTGCCGCAGCAGACCGCCGCGCAGAAGGACTTCCCCGCCACGGTGGAGGAGGTGGTCCGCTCGGGCTTTCTTAACCGGCGCAGACACCGCTTTTTCTACACGGCGGAGGAGAAAAGCGCCGCCGTGCAAAACATGGGCAAGCTCGGCGTGCTGGAGCTGCAAAAGCGCTGCTACCGCGAGCTCTCCGGCGGCCAGCAGCAGCGCGTGCTGCTGGCGCGCGCGCTGTGCGCGGCCGACCGTCTGCTCATTCTCGACGAGCCGGTGACCGGGCTCGACCCCGCCGCCGCGCAGGAACTTTACAAGACCCTGCGCTATCTCAACGACAAGGAGCGCATGGCCATTGTGATGGTCACGCACGACCTTGGCAGCGCCCTGCGTGAGGCGCACGCCGTGCTGCACATCGGGCAGCGGGGCTATTTTTACGGTACGGCGGCGGAATACCTCGCCTCGCCGCAGGGCAAGCGCTTCGCGCGCAGAAACGGAGGAGAAAGCAAATGAACCTTGTTCTGGAGATGCTGCGCTACCCGTTCATCGTGCGGGCGTTTGCCGTGGGCATTCTTGTGGCGCTGTGCGCGGCGCTTCTGGGCGTGCCGCTGGTGCTTAAGCGCTATTCGATGATCGGCGACGGACTGAGCCATGTGAGCTTCGGCGCGCTGGCGGTGGCCATGGCCTGCGGCTTCGCGCCGCTGTGGTTTTCCATCCCGGTGGTGACGCTGTGCGCGTTTTTGCTGCTGCGGCTGACCGGGCGCAGCGGCATCAACGCCGACGCGGCCATTGCGGTGCTCAGCGCCTCGGCGCTGGCGATCGGCGTGGTCGTCACGTCGCTCACCACGGGGATGACCACCGACGTGGATGCCTACATGTTCGGCAGCATCCTCGCCATGAGCCGCGAGGACGTGGCGCTTTCGGTGACGCTGGCGGCGGCGGTGCTGGCGCTGTACGCGCTTTTTTACCACCGCCTCTTCGCCGTCACGTTTGACGAGGGCTTCGCCCGCGCCACGGGCGTGCGCGCGGGGCTTTACAACTCGCTGCTCGCCGTGCTCACGGCGCTGACGGTGGTGCTGGGCATGCGCATGATGGGCGCGATGCTCATCTCCAGCCTCATCATCTTCCCGGCGCTGAGCGCCATGCGCGTGTTCCGCAGCTTCCAGGGCGTGGTGCTGTTTGCGGGCGGTGTGAGCGTGGTGTGCTTCTGCGCAGGGCTTCTGGGCTCCTACCTTTTCTCCACGCCGGTGGGCGCGACGGTGGTGCTGTGCGACCTGGCGGCCTTCCTGCTGTGCTGCCTGGCCGGATGGCTGCGCAGACGCGCGTGACAAATTTTCCCGCCGCCGCGTGGGCATGTTTATGCACTTTTTCTGTAAAAAGTCCTGAAAAACGCTTGACAAATTCTCATTCATGCGTTATGCTTCTTTTGTCCTATATTACAGGAACGACTGAGGAAAGGAGAACGCCCCATGACTAAGCTGTCTGCCGCCATGATGATGGAGATGCGCATGTGCAAGCACATGCGCATGTGCCGTGCTGCACTTTTTCCGATGCGTTCTCCTGAGAGCATGCGCTGAGCCCTGCTCGCGCTGTCATGCGTTATCGCCGGGAAACTCCATCGGAGCTTCCCGGCTTTTTTCGCGCTTCCCCATTTCTTCATGCAGGAGGACGACATGAAAAACCGTTTCGTGGCCCATGTACGGGTAAATCTTTGCAGCGGACGAATGTGAAGCCCCGCCTTCTTCTCAGCTGTTTCGACCCAGCACTGCCTCTTATTGATTCAATATTAAAATTTGAAAGGATATGTTTCTCATGAAAAAGCTGATCTCCGCCGTTCTGGCGCTCACCCTCGTTCTCGCCCTGTTCTCCGGCTGCTCCGGCAAGAGCACCATCCAGATCGCCGTGCC
>CAYPLM010000084.1:0-7511 GCA_964411575.1 uncultured Oscillibacter sp.
CGCGCCTACAACGTCACGTTCACCGGCCGCGACAACAAGGTGCAGTATCCGTTCCAGACGTCCTGGGGCTCCACCACGCGCATGATCGGCGCGGTCATCATGACCCACGGCGACAACAACGGCCTTGTCCTGCCCCCGCGCATCGCGCCGGTGCAGGCCGTCGTCATCCCCATCGCCGCGCACAAGAATCCCGCCGTGGCCGACGCCGCCAGGGACATCAAGGCACGTCTGCTCGCGCGCGACGTGCGCGTCAAGCTGGACGACAGCGATCAGTCCATGGGCTGGAAGTGCGCCGAGTACGAAATGCGCGGCGTGCCGCTGCGCATCGAGCTCGGCCCGCGCGACCTCGAGCAGGGGCAGTGCTGCATCGTCCGCCGCGACAACGGCGAAAAGACCTTCGTTGCCCTCGACACGCTCGAGCAGAGCGTGGAAGCGCTGCTCACCGCCGTGCACGACAACATGCTCGAAAGCGCACGCAAAAACCTCGAGGAAAACACCTTCGACCTCTCCACGCCCGAGGAAGTCAAGGCCATGGCCGCCGGCCGCGGCGGCTTCGCGCGCACAAAATGGTGCGGCAGCCTCGAATGCGAGCTGGGCATGAAGGAAAAGGCTGGCGTCTCCTCGCGCTGCATGCCCCTGCGCCAGTCCGGCACGACGGGCAAGTGCGTGTTCTGCGGCAAAGAGTGCACCACAGACATCTACTGGGGCGTGGCGTACTGATCTCCTCCCATCACTTCAAAAAAGCGGCTGACGCCGCTTTTTTGACATGCAAAAACCGACCGAATGGCAAGCAGCCATCGGTCGGTTTTCTATTGTGCCGCGTCGATGCAGCGCACGGTCACGCGGCTGCGGCCGCCGAGCGTGCAGGTGAACAGCGTGAGCGGCCAGTCGCCGCCGGTCATCTCCTCGATGGCCGTGGGGGCAAGAACCTCCACCTGCGACACGGTGTAGGAAAACACGTTTCCGTCCATGTCGGTAAACGTCACACTGTCGCCCTCGCTGAGCTCCTTCAGTGCGCCGAAATGACGGCGGTAGTTGTGCCCGGCAATGACAAAGCCGCTTTGATACGCCGAGCCGACGTAGCGGCAGGGGGCGAGCTTGGCAAGCGCTTCGTCCCAGCACTCGATCACGGGCAGCTCGAGGGAGATGGCGGAGATCGAAAGCATGCCCACATAGCCCACGCCGTCGAGCTGCGTGACAGGCATGTCGCGCGTGGGATCGAGCAGATAGTCGGGCAGTTCGGCTTCCGGGGGGAGCTCACCCGTCTGCGAGGCGTGCGGCAGGGCGGGCACGCGCTCGTCCTGCGGCGGCAGCGCGGCGTCAAGCTGCGCGGCAACCAGCGCGGCGGTCTGCCCGGCGCGGCGCGCGTCGGAAACGTTGTAGACCGTCAGCGCCAGCGCGGAGAAAAGCAGCACAAGGCCGAGAACGATGGAAAGCGTGCCCTTACGCATTGTCACTCCTGCGGCGCGCGAGGCCGATACACAGCAACAGCAGCCCCGCCGCCAGAAGCACCGGCACCGGCCACCAGAGCTGCCCCGTCTGCGGCAGGATGGGCTGACCGGGGGTGTCGGGGTTTTCGGGGTTATCCGGGTTTTCAGGAGGCTCGGGATCGTCCGGGTTGACGGGGTTGTCGGTCTCTTCGGGCGCATAGTGGTTGGTGATCACAAAGGTCACGCCCTCCTGCGTCAGCTCCATGCGGTAGAGCGAAGGGGTCTGCTCGGCAACATACCAGCGGTACTGCGCGTCAAGCCCTTCCCAGCGGTAGCTCCAGCCGTTTTCGGCGCTGAGCGTCACGGTGTCAAACACCTCGCCGTCCTCGCGCACGAGCTGCACAGTGATCTGCGGCGGGCGCACATCCTCATGCCCTGCGTCGTCCCACACCTTGAGCACCTTGCGCGTGACGGTGCTGCCCTCGGAGGGGGTGGGCTGCGAGGCGTTTTTGGGGTCGACGGTCACGTCGTAGCACCACGCGCCGTCACGTTCCATGGGAAGCTGCACGAGGAAAGGCGACACGTCGTACACGCTCCCGCCCGTGTGCAGCCGCCGCCCGGTAACAAGGTAAAGTCCCGGCAGAAGGTCAGAGAAGGTGAGCATGCCCTGCGCGTCGGTGGTGCCGGAGGCGGTGGGCGGAACGTTCTTGCGCAGCGCATGGCTTTGCAGCGCGGCAGGCAGCGTGCGCGGCAAAGTCTCATCGGCCAGCTCGTCAGCAAAATCGGAAAAGTCCTTCGCGGCGGTCAGCGCGCCGGTCTCGCCCACAGCGGCAACATAGTACGCAGAAAAGCACGCGCCGGAGAGCGCCTGCGCGCCGTCGTGATAGTGGATGGTCAGAGAGGAGGGCTGCGCAGGGTCGATGGGCTCTGCCGCGCGCGCGGGCAGCAGCAGAAAGAGCGCACAGGCGAGCAGCGCGGCAAACCGCATTTTCATTCGGCATGACCTCCTTTTCTTCTTTCTCCGCCGGGCAGCAGCAGCGTCAGCGCGAGCACCAGCAGCATGGGAATGGCAACAAAACAGGCCGCAAGCAGCGGCTCGATCTGCACGGCGTCGGCCGTGACATGCACCACACGCGCCTCCGGGGCGTTTTCCACGCGGTGTCCGCGCACGAGCAGCCGGTGGGTGTTGATGCCGTAGGGCGTGCAGGTGACAAGCGTGCAAAGATCCTCGCCCGGCACGATGCGCAGCGAGTCGGTTTGGGTGGGCTCAACGATAAGAATCTGATCCACCTCATAGGTGAGTACCTCGTTGAGCACACGCAGCATGAAAACGTCACCCACGGCGAGCTTGTCGAGGTTGGTGAACAGCTTGGCGCTCGGCAGCCCCCGGTGCCCGGAGAGCACGCAGTGCGTACCCGCGCCGCCCGTGGGCAGGCTCGACCAGTCAAGATGCCCCACGGCAATCTGCAGCACGGACTCCTCCGTGCCGTGGTACACCGGCAGCGAACAGGCGATGCCGGGGATCTCAATATAACCCATCACGCCCAGCCCCGAAAGGTCGAGCAGCGAGGGATAGGCGGCCTGCTGCTCCTCGCTGAGCAGAAAGCCGTTGTCGCGCGCAAGCAGCGCGCTGTTGTAACGGCGCGCCTCGTCCCAGAGGGCGTCGTACTGCGTGCCGTCCAGCTTTGCCACGTCCTCAGCGTAGCTGGCAATGGCGCGTGTCTGGTGGAGCGAGTTCCAGTAGTTGCTCACCGTGGGATAGAGCAGCAAGGACAGGCCTGCAAGCAGCAGCGCGATCAGCAGGATGGTGGTCAGATGATCACTTTTTTTCTTCATGCAGGCTTCTCCTTGCTGCCGCGCGCCGGGGCAGCCGGCGCGCGGCAGGTAAGCAGGTTTGGTTAACGGCTCATGCGGCGGCGGGTGATCAGCAGAACGCCCGCGCACAGCACCAGCGCCGCGCCGAGAACATAGAGCACGGTGGTGCCCATGCCGCCGGTGGAGGGCAGCTCGGTGCCGGACTTGTTCTCGACCTCAATGGTGACAGTCTCGTAGGTCTCCTGACCTTCCACTACCTTCTTGCCTTCGATCACGACCTCAACGTCCCTGTTGAGCACATTGTAGCCGGGCAGCGTCGCGGTCTCGTGCAGGTAGTAAGTATCAGCGTCCAGACCGTCGATCTCGATCTTACCGTTTGCGTTGGTGGTCAGCTCCGTGCCATCAGGCCAGGTGGCGGGGTAGGTGTAAACGTCCTGCTCGTCCTTAGTAACACCGCTGGCAACCCACTCGGTGATCTTGCCGCCTGCAACCTTGGCGACCATGGTCTTGTCCTTGTTAAGCAGAACGAACTTAACGCCCGCGAGCACGTTGCTCTTGTTGCCGTTGGCATACTTCAGAACGTCCATGTCCCAGGTGTAGGTCTTGGTGGAATCATCGGGCGTAGTGAAGTCATTGCCGCTCTCGTCCTTGTAGGAAAGATGCGCCTTGTTGAGCTCCGGGGCATTGACCACGGCGTTGCTGTTCAGCGTCGCCTGATAGTACACCACGATCACATCGCCGGTCTTGAGGGTATTGCAGAAAGCCTCAGAGAAAGTGACATCGAAGGTGTGGGTAACGGTGTCATCGCCAGCTCCGTGCGTCACATTGTCACTCACGGTGTAATTGATGGCAGCAACATCATTGCCATTCAGCGTGACCTTGGTGACCTTATCGTAGGTGAGGCCGTCGTCCATCTTATCGTGCATCACATAGCCCTTGGCCGTGCCCTGCACGGTGATGGTGGCCTTGAACTCGACCGTCTGGCCGATATCAGCGTCGTTCTCGTCGCCCCAGCTGTTGTTGGAATCTTCCTTGACCTGCTTCTCGAGGGTGGGCTTGGAGTTCTTTTCCTTAATGGTCGCAGCGGGGTTGGTGGTGTCCAGCGAGCACAGCGCGCCGAGCGTAGAATCGACCAGATAGTAGCCGAGCTTGAGGCCGGTAAACTCCACAGTGGTGGTCGTGGCGGTAACGGGAGTGGCGTCGGAAGTGATCTCTGCGGTTTCGGCAGCATGCTCCTGTGCCAGCATGGCAAAAGCAGCGGCGTCAGCACCATCGACCCAGGTCACATAGCCCTGCGCGTCGATGCTGACATAGGTGGTCTGGGTCTTGAGCCAGGCTTCCCATGCGCTGTTGGCCTTGTAGGCGTAGGTGCCATTGGTGGCATCATAGCTTTCCAGATACAGGAGCTGATAGATGCTGTAGGTCTGGCCGACGACGGCGTTGTCAATGGTGATGGAGCCGCCGGTGAGCGTGCCCTCCTGCGCCGCCATTGCGGGGACGCTCAATGCCAGCGCCATAACCAGCGCCAGAAGGAGAGCGGAAAAACGCTTGCTGTGTTTCATGATTAGGTCCTTCTTTCTAAAATATTTTTTGTGGTTTTATGGGCGGGATGCGCGTCAGGAAGCGGCCTCCCTTCTGCGCTTTCTCCCGCTGCACAGCCCCAGCGCCGCCGCACACAGCAGCAGCCCTGCGGCCATGAAAACACGGGTGCCTGCGCCGCCCGTGGCGGGCAGCTCGCAGCGATAGATCTGGTTGGTAAAGGCCACGGTGCCGACCGCCGTTTCGACCGTGAGAAGCGTGCCGTCCTTCCAGATTTTCGTGGGCGCGGCGCGCGGCGCGCCGTTCGCGTCGCGCACCGTGATCTCGACAACGTAAACGCTCGTGTCGTAGATCATGTTCGTCTCCGCGTCGTTCACCTCTGTAATACGGTAGTAGAACGTCTGCGGAAGCGTACCCAGGTCGTTGAGCGCATAGTCCAGCGTAAAGACGCCGTCTGTCTCGGGGGATTCGCCGCTTAGCGTAAGCGTGAGCGTCTGCGTGTAGAGCGGGTCGACCGCTGTCGCACCGCCGCTGTCCGTCACCTGCGTGAGGGCGAAGCGGAAGCTGTGCGCTGCGCCGTCGGGGGTGAGGAGCGTCTTTTGCACGGGGATCTCCGCCGACGCGCCCTTTTCGGCGTTTTTGACGGTGATCGCCACCGCGCTTGCAACGCCCACCGTTCCGCTGGCTCTGTCTCCCGAGGTCGTTTCACCAACGATGTAGCTGACTGTGTAGCCCTCGGCGGAGGCAGCCGTCTCCGTGACGGTGAACTGCGTCCCGGCGAGGATGTTGGAGAGCAGGGCTGTTTCGTCCGGCGCGAGGGTGATGATGCCCTCAGTTGTGACCGTGCGCAGCTCACCGTTTACGGTGTACGCTGTGCCCACCGGCAGAGGCATGCCGTCCAGCTCGACCGCAAAGTCGAATCGCAGCGCAGCGCGCGACTGTGGGTACGTCTCCAACTGCTTGGTGATGCGCAGGCTGCCGAGGTTTTGCGTGGCCACGTTGTTGTCAAAGCGGAACGCCGTGGAGCCGTCGGACATATCCTTCACCGGGCTGTCCAAACCCGTGAACTCGTCGCTGCCAATGGTCACATTGGTGTAGGAATCCGTGGTAACGCTGCTGCCGTTGACGCTGACTTTGCCGTACTGGTCGAACACGTTTTTGTCCAGCAGCTCGCGGACGAAGTATCCGCCCGCGTCCTCCTTGATGCCGCTGAACACTGCTGTCTGCCCGGCCTTGAGCGTGAACACGCCGTTTGCGCCCACCGTTCCCGTGCCGATCGTTTCTCCGGCGGCATTCTGAATTTCATACGCCGTGCCCGCAGCGATGAACAGCGCCTCGCCGCCCTCCTGGAGCACCTGGAACTTGAAGTCCGGGTTCCCGAGCAGGGGGAGCTTGCTTTCGTCATCCACGCTGAGCTCCTTGCTGACGAAGATGGAGTTTTTACGCAGCAGCGGGAAGTTGAAGTTCATGCGGCACACGGACGAGCCCGAGCCGCGCTCCATGTAGAAGAAGCGAAAGCTGTGGGTGGAGTAGTCCTCAAACGCGCCCTTTTCGTTGAGCCCGTCGGTGGATTTCCCTGCGGCCTCAAGCAGCTGCGCGAATGTGTACTCCGCATACGGCGTGTCTGACACGTCGCCGCCGTTCTCGGTGTCGAGCGCGTAGTAGTAGACCTTGCCGTTGACAAAATCGATCTCGCCGCCCACATGGCGGTGGATGCCGGTGAGGTCGAGGAACAGCACGCCGTCGATGTACACCCACACGTCGTCGTCACCGGTGAAGTAGAATACCATCGGCTGCTGGCCGTCGTTTCCGGTGAGGCCGCCCTTGGGCTGGAGGAAGTTCATCTTCATCTCCATGCCGAAGAAGAAGTTGGTTTCCTCGTCCCAGTCGATGTTGTACATCTTTTGCAGCAACGCATCGGTGATCGGACTGGTATCATCAGAGGGGTTGTCACCGCCTCCGGTGAAATAGTCCACAATAGCAGCTTTACTGCTCTTAATATTACCGGCGGTGTTGATGCTGGTTTGGTACTTCTCCAGCATGGCGTTGAGCTGCCGGCGGGTGGGACCACTGTTGTAGCTGGAGTTGCTGGTCAGGTCGTTTCTAATTTTCTGCACATAATCACTGACGGTAGTGCCGGAGCTGCCGTTGATGCTGCTCACCTGCGTGGCCTTGGTGCTGTCGGTGATGGTGTTGAAGGGCAGGAAGTTGCCGAAGGGGTAGACGATAAAGTTGGGCGTGATGATCTGGTCGTACAGCGTGAACTGGTTGTTGCTGTACTGCGCGTGGTTCCAGCGGCTGTTGTAATAGTACGCGCCGGTGGTCTCATCCTTTTGGAACAGGCCGTCGATGGATTCGGTGTTCATCTTGGTGACAGCAGCGCTGCTGGTGAACAGATACGCAAGGCTGCTGCCATCGGTCAGCGCCGGATAGCCATTGACCAGAGTGCGGGAAAGGGCTTCAACGCCCGTGCTCATGCCGATGGGGCGGTTGGTGACGCCGTAAGAGGAAATATCCAGCGCGTTGATGGCACCGCCCTGATTCGCTACCCTCACCGAATTTCCGCTCAGACCATTCGTTATGCCAGTACTGGAACTGCCATAGTCGATATCGGTGATGTTGCTGTTGCCGAAGTCGATGTAATCCACCTTGTGGCGATTAAAGGAGTTGTTATCCATGTACGCGCCGCCGTTCCACTGGAAGCCGGGGTACTTTTTGTCGCTGTTG
>CAYPLM010000085.1:0-7474 GCA_964411575.1 uncultured Oscillibacter sp.
TAGATCATTTGTCCTCCTCCTTCCCCAGAAGCACCTGCATCACGATGCCGCAGACCGCCGCCAGCAGCACGAACACCACGGGCGAAAGGTCGCTCAGCGCCGAGGCCAGCAGGATCACCGCAAACAGCACCAGCGTGCGCTTGTCGATCACGGCCTTTTTCCAGAGCTTGAGCACCGCGTTGAAGATCAGCACACACACGCACACGCGGATGCCCGCGAACGCGTTTTTCACCCATGCCAGCTCGGAAAACGTGGTGATCACGCCTGCCAGCAGCGAGATGATCACAATGGACGGGAACACCACGCCAAGCGTTGCCGCCACGCCGCCGATCGTCCCGGCCACCTTGCGCCCGGCGAACGTGGCCGTGTTGACGGCGATGACGCCCGGCGTGCACTGCCCGATGGCAAACCAGTCGGCCAGCTCCTCCTCTGTGGCCCAGCCCTTGTTTTCCACCACCTCGCGCTGAAGCATGGGCAGCATGGCGTAGCCGCCGCCAAAGGTCATCACGCCCACCCGCGCAAAGGTGAGAAACAGATCTATCAGTAATTTCATCAAAGTCCCTTTCCTCCTCTTTTATTCCGCATAGCCGTACAGGCCGCGCACCGACACCTCGCCGGTGCGAATGGTCTCCTGCGTGCCGTCGGCGTGCCGCACGATGAGCCCCAGCTCGTCGTCCACGCCCAGCACTGTCACTTTCTCCTGCGTCTCGCGCCACATCAGCCGCGCCTCGCGCCCGATGCCCACGCAGCGGCGGCGGTACTCGTCCAGATAGTCTGCCGTGCTGCCGCAAAGCAGCACGCCGTAGAGCGCATCAAGCTCCTCGAGCATGGCCGCAGCGAGCGCCGCGCGGGATATTTTTTTGCCCGCGTGCGCATAAAGTGAAGTAGCAAGCCCCGCAAGCTCGTCCGAAAAGCGCGTATTGTTGACGTTGACGCCCGCGCCGATCACCACATACTCAAGCGAACCCGTCTCCCCCTCCACGGCAAGCTCGGTGAGGATGCCGCAAAGCTTTTTGCCGCCGAGCAGAAGGTCGTTCGTCCACTTGATCTGCACCTCCACCGGCGCGATGCGCTCCACGGCGCGGCACACCGCCACGGCGGCAAGCCCCGTCAGCGGCATCAGCCTCTGCGCATCCACCTGCGGGCGCAGCAGCACCGAAAGGTACACCCCGCAGCCCGCCTCACTGGAAAAGCTGCGTCCCCGGCGGCCGCGTCCCGCCGTCTGCTCGTCGGCAAGGGCGGCGCAGCCGTCGCACGCGCCCTGTGCGCCGAGGCGCTTGAGGTAGCTGTTGGTGGAGTCGAGCGTAGAAAAGCAGTGCAGCTCGCGCCCCACCGCCCGCGTGGGCGCAAGGCAGCGGCGCACGGCCGCTTCGGTGAGCACGTCCGGCACGGCGCTGAGGCGATACCCCTGCCCCGTGCGCGCGTCCACGGCAAAGCCCTCGCGGCGCAGCGCTGACACAGCCTTCCACACTGCCGCGCGCGACACGCCCAGCTCACGCGAGATCTGTTCGCCGGAAAGATACTCTCCCTCGTGCGCGCTGAGCAGCGCAAGCACGCTCTCCCTGCTCATCGTTTGACTCCCTCCCGAAAATATCCACAATTGTAACCGTTTTGTTGTTGACGGCGGCGCACGGATGGGGTAGGATATATTGTTGTGTGCCGCACATCCAATGCCGCATTATAACGCACTTTTCTTCATTTGTAAACCATCGGTTTCGCACCGGTGACCAGATAGAATAGAGTTTTTACATGAGCTTTACGAGTCTTAATTTTATCCTTCTGTTTCTGCCTGCCTTTCTGGCGGTCTATCTTCTTATGCCCGCGCGCTGGCGCGAGGCGGCGGCCTTTGCCGGAAGCCTGGCCTTTTACGCGCTCGGCGCGCCGCTTTCCTGCGCGGCGCTGCTTCTTGGCGTGACGCTGTTTACATTCTGCATGGCGCGCATCATCTCCCGCAGCGCGGGCGACGGGCGGCGGATGCTGACGATCTTCGCAGTGTTCGTGGTGCTGTGCGTACTGCTGTACTTCAAGTACACCGACTTCTTCCTCGAAAGCCTCTCCTCCCTGCTGCGCACCGAGCTGGCGCTGCCGCAGCTTCTTCTGCCGCTGGGGCTGAGCTTTTACAGCTTTCAGGCCGTGGGGTATCTTGTCGACGTGTATCGCGGGATGGAGGCTGAGCGCAGCTTTGCCGCTTTCGGCGCATTTTTGACGGTGTTTCCGCAGCTGACGATGGGGCCGATTCTCCGCTATGACGACGTGCGCGGCGCGCTGCGCTCGCACCGCGTCACACGCAGCGCGCTGGAGCTGGGCTTTGGGCTCTTCATCGCCGGGCTTTCGTGCAAGGTACTGCTGGCCGACCGGCTGGCGGCGCTGTGGCAGGCGCTCGAGCGCACGGGCTTTGAGAGCATCTCCACGCCGCTGGCCTGGCTGGGCGCGGTGGGGTACAGCCTGCAGCTCTACTTCGACTTTGCCGGCTACTCGCTCATGGCCATGGGGCTGGGGCAGATGATCGGTCTGCCGGTGCCGCGCAACTTCGACCTGCCGTATCTTTCGCGCTCGGTGAGCGAGTTTTACCGCCGCTGGCACATCACACTGGGCAGCTGGTTTCGCGACTACCTCTACATTCCCCTCGGCGGCAGCCGCTGCGGCACGGCGCGCACGGTGCGCAATCTCCTCGTCGTGTGGGCGCTGACCGGGCTGTGGCACGGGGCAAGCTGGAACTTCGTTTTGTGGGGGCTGGCGCTTTTCGTGCTCATCGCGGCGGAGAAGCTGTTTCTCGGCGGTCTGCTGGCACGCTCGTGCGTGCTGGGGCACCTGTATGTGCTGTTTTTCATTCCCGTGACCTGGATGCTGTTCCGCATCACCGACCTTTCACAGCTGGGCGTGTACCTGGCGCGGATGTTCCCGTTTTTCGGCGTGGGCGAAACGCTCTTCGCCGGGGACTTTCTGCACCGCCTGAGCGAATTCTATCAGCCGCTGCTGGCGGGCGCGGTGCTGTGTCTTCCCTGGCCGCGCAGGTTTTTTGAGCGTTACCAGTCCCGCTGGTGGATGAACGCGGCGCTCCTGGTGCTGTTTTTCCTGTGCGTGCGCGCGATCAGCCTGAGCAGCGGCGACGCATTCCTGTACGCAAACTTCTAAGGAGGCTTTCCATGCATATTTTTCCCCTTCTCGAGCTGTGCGCCGCCGGCGTGCTGCTGCTGAACACGCTGGGCGTGACGAGCGAAAACTACGCTGACTACCGTAAGGACGGCGAGCCGCCCATTGCCGCCGTGTTCGCCGCTGCGCAGGAGGGCGTGTACCCCTGGAGCATTCTGCCGGAGGCGAGCGAGCCGCCTGCCGCACCCGATGTGCCCGAAATGCCCGGCACGCCTGAAGCACCCACGCAGCCGACCGAGCCCGCACCGGCCCCGTCCGGCGATGCCGAGACGCCCGTTGAGCCCGTTGAACCTGCCTCGCCCTTTGTCACGGTGGATGCATCGTACTTTGATGACGCGCTGTTTCTCGGCGACTCGCACACTGACGGCTTTTACTGCTACGCCGGGCTGCGCAACGCCACCTATTATACGCGCAACGGCCTGATCCTGCGTGAGGTGTTCACCAAGTCCTACGCCGAGCTCGACGGCAAAAAAGTCCCGCTTGAGGAAGCGCTCTCGCAGCAGAGCTTTGGCAAGCTTTACATCATGATCGGCATCAACCAGGTCAGCTATGACACGGCGGAGAACTTTGTGCAGCGCTACCGTGAAATGCTCGACCGTCTGCAAGAGCTTCAGCCCGAGGCCACCATCTTCATCCAGAGCATCCTGCACACCACGCAGGAGACCTCCGAGACCACCAATTTCAACAATGACGTCATCAACGCCTTCAACGCAGCCCTTGCCGGGCTTGCCGACGGCGAGCGCATCTTCTACCTTGACATCAACCCCGTCTTTGACGACGAGACCGGTGCACTGCGCGCCGACTGGTCGGGTGACGGCGTACATGTTCGCGCAGCGTACTACACCCTCTGGCGCGACTGGCTGTACCAGTTTGGCGTAGGAAAGGGCTGAGCCGCACGCTCCTTCCGGTCATGCGCGTTTGGACGATTTTCCTTTTTGGGGCTGTTGCAGCACGTTTTACAGCAGCCCCATTTTTTGCAGCGATGCGACAAGAAACTTGTTAGTTTTTCTTGACAGGCACAAAAGTTTTATGTAAAATAGAGAAAAAAGCGCCGGGGCATTCCCCGGCTGCGGAGGTGCAGCATGAGCTTTGGCGATCAGATGCGCGCGCGGCGCGAGGAGCTTTCCCTTTCCCGTGCAGAGCTGGCGCGGCGGCTGGGCGTAACGCCCTCTGCCATCAGCAACTATGAAAACGACACCAGCTTCCCCAAGGAGGAGGTGCTGCTGCGTCTTTTTGACGCGCTGCACGCCGAGCCCAACGCCCTGTTCTGCGACAGCTACCACGGCGCGGCAGACACGCTCTCCCCCGCCGAGCGTGCGCTGCTGCGGCGCTACCGCGCGCTCTCCACGCTGGGGCAGCAGACGGTCGGCACCGTACTCGACGCGCTGCACAGCTACCAGAGTGAGCTTTTCTCCGCGCCGGGCGAGGCTGAGCCGCGCGTGATCCCGCTCTACCGCACGCCCGCCGCAGCAGGGTACGCCTCCCCCGTGTTTGGCGAGGACTTCGACTACATCACTGTGGACGGCGGCGTGCCGCAGGGCGCGGAGTTCGCCGTGCGCATTCAGGGAGACAGCATGGAGCCCACCATTGCCGACGGCGCGGTGGTCTACCTCAGCCACGACCCATTGGCGCTGGGCGACGTGGGCATTTTCTGCGTGGACGGCGACATGTTCTGCAAGCAATACTACCGCGACGCGCTGGGCGTGACCTATCTCTTCTCGCTCAACCGCGCGCGTGCCGACGCCGACGTGGTGTTCACGGCGGACAGCGGGCGCAGCCTTGTGTGCCTCGGGCGCGTGCTGCTGCCCCACCGCCCCCAGCTTCCCGCATAATTTCAGAAAACAAAAACGCCCCAAAGGCTTCACCGGACGCACTGCAACACGCGATTTTGCAGTGCGCCCGGTTTATTCTTCTCCCACGAGCACAACGCCGCCGACTGCGCGCGGGTGCAGCACGCGGCAGTGCTGCGCGCCGAACGCCTCGAGCAGCGCGTCCAGCCGTTCCAGCGGCGTCCAGACCTGCGCCGCCCCGGCAAAACCGCCGCCGTGCACGCGCGCCGCGCCGTCCCGGCCGACCAGCGCGCGGGCGCGCAGGATGGTGCGCAGCAACGCATCGCCGCCGGGACGATCGAGCGCAACGTTTTGCAGCAGCGTCTCGCTCGACTGCGCCGAGGCACGCACCAGCTCCAAAAATGCCGCAAAATCGCCGCGCTGCAGCGCCTCAAAGCCCGCATGGGCCCGGCGCGTTTCATCAAAGTAGTGCACGGCGCGCCCGTAGGCACGCGCGCCGCAAAGCCGCGTCACCTCGCCGCGCGCGTGCAGCAGCTCGTCCTGGCGCACCTGCGAAAGGCGCTCACCGCCCAGCACGCGTGCCACGGCGCACATCTCGCGCGGGATGGCGGCGTACTGCGCATCCAGCGAGGCGTGGTTCGCGCCGCTGTCGACCATGACGAGGGCGTAGCCCGCCTTCTCCCAACGGAACGCGCAGCGGCGCACGACGGGCGCGGCGGCAAAGTCGATGCCCACCACGCCGCCCATGGCGCAGGCCATTTGGTCCATCAGGCCGCAGGGCTTGCCATAATACTCGTTTTCGGCGCGCTGCCCCATCGCGGCCAGCGTCTGCGCGGGCAGCGCCGCACCGGAAAAGTCGCTCATCACCACACCCAGCAGCACCTCAAACGCCGCTGAGCTGGAAAGCCCGCTGCCGCGCGCGACCTGCGTTTCGGTGTAGGCGTCAAAGCCCACCGGCGCGACGCCAAGCGCGGCAAGCTGCGCCGCCATGCCGCGCACGAGCGCGGGCGAGTGGCCGCGCTCATCCTCACGCGGGGAAAGCGCGGCAGTGTCCACCTCGATGGAGCGGTGCCCGCGCGAGAGCAGGCGCACCGTGCCGCTGCCGTTTGCCGCCGCGCAGCAAAGCGTATCCACGTCCGCCGCCGCAGCCAGCACGCAACCTCCCTGATGGTCGGTGTGATTGCCCAGAAGCTCGGTGCGTCCGGGGGCGGAATAGAGGCGCAGCTCGCGCCTGTCTCCGTCCGGGTAAGCGGCGCAGAATCCGTCGATCACCGACACCAGCCGTCCGATGAGCGCAGCGAGCGGCTGCCCGCCGGAAATGGCGCGCAGCCGCTCGTCAAAGTGTCCGTGATTCAGCTGTTCGATCAGCTCAGCACGGCGCATCTCAGCCCTCTTTGGACTCAGCGGCCTGCGCAGCAGCGATCTTGGCAAGCTCCTCCTCCTCGAGCACGCGGTAGGCCACCTTGCCAACCAGCGTCTTGGGCAGGTCGTCGCGGAACTCGATGTCGTAGGGCATGGCATACTTGGCGATGTGCTTGCGGCAGTAGGCCATGAGCTGCTCTTTGACCGCGTCGCTTGCCACCACACCGGCGGCGAGTTTGACAAACGCCTTTGTCTTTTGCATGCGGTACGCGTCAGGCACACCGATCACGCAGGACATCTGCACCAGCTCGTTGGCATCAAGGATGTTTTCCAGCTGGCCGGGATAAATGTTGTAGCCGGAGGAGACGATCATGCGCTTGGCGCGGCCGCGGAAGTACACAAAGCCCTCTGCGTCCATCGTGCCGAGGTCGCCGGTGTAGACCCAGGTGAGGCCGTCGGCATGGGTGCGCAGGGTCTGCGCGGTCTCGTCAGGGTGGTTCATGTACTCCTTCATCACGGTGGGGCCGGCGAGCAGCACCTCGCCCTCCTCGCCGTAGGGCAGCTCGCGGTCGGTGCCCGGCTCGACGATCTTGATGTAGGTGTCAGGGAAGGGCACGCCGATGGAGCCCTCCTTGAACATGTGCAGCGGGGTAAGGCAGCATGCGGTGACGGTCTCGGTGGTGCCATAGCCCTCGCGCACCTGCACGGGCGCGCCGTGGGCATAGAGGAACTTGTCGAGCTTTTTCTTGAGCTCGATGGAGAGGCTGTCGCCGCCGGAGAACACGCCCTTGAGCGAGCTGAGGTCAGCGCCGTCCATGCTCGGCAGGCGCAGCAGCGCCTCGAAGAGCGTCGGGACACCGGCGATGAAGTTGCAGCGGTACTTCGTGATGAGCTTCGCGTAGCTCTGCGCGGTAAAGCGCGGGACGAGGATGCAGCGTCCGCCCTGCGAGAGCATCGTGTGGACGCAGACGCCGAGGCCGAAGCCGTGGAAGAGCGGCATGGCGGCGAGCATCTTGTCGCCCGGGTGGAACATCGGGTTGGCTGCGATGACCTGCTGGCCGAGGGCGTTGAAGTTCCTGTTCGTGAGGACGATGCCCTTGGTGGTGCCGGTCGTGCCGCCGGAGTAGAGGATGACGGCGGGGTCATCGCCGGTGCGCTTGACAGAGTAG
>CAYPLM010000086.1:0-7447 GCA_964411575.1 uncultured Oscillibacter sp.
GCAAAACGGTGATGGTCGACCGCGAGGTCGCCTTCGTCGGCTCGGTCAACATGGACTACCGCAGCTTCAAGCTGCACTACGAGTGCGGTACGCTGCTCTACGGCGCGTCGGCCATCGAGGAGCTGCTTGAGGATATGGACAGCGTTGTGGCGCAAAGCCGTCGCGTCACGCTCGAAGAATGGAAAAAACGCCCGTGGTACCGGCGCATGTGGGAGCCGCTGCTGCGGCTGTTTGCCATCTGGCTTTAATGAAAAACCGTGCCTGCGCAAAGGCGGAAGGGAGGAACCATGGCTCAGATGACCCAAAAAGCCATTCGCGAGGCGTTCGTTGCCCTGCTCAACGAGCGCCCGCTCGACAAGATCTCCGTGGTGGACATTGCTGAGCGCTGCGGGATCAACCGCAATACATTTTATTATTACTACTCGGACATCTACGCGCTGCTCAGTGAGGTGCTGCAGCTGGAGATGGAGAAGCTGGCCGCGCGCAGCGTCAGTGCCACCAGCTGGCAAAACGCCTGTCTCGACTCGCTCGCCTTCGTGCGGGAGAACCGGCGCGCGATCTACCACCTCTACAATTCCAACGACCACGACCTGCTCGAACGCTATATTTACGACGCGGCGTACCCCACCATGCGCGCGGGCATCTGCCTGATGGCCGAGGGGCTGGACGTGCCCGAAAGCGACATCGATCTTCTCGCCAAGTTCTACACGGCCGCGCTGCAGGGGCTTGTGGAGCACTGGCTGCGCTGCGGGATGAAAACCGACGTGGAACAGGAGATCGCCAGGATCGATCGCTTCATCAGCGGAAATCTGCGCGCCACGCTCGAGCGAAACTGCGGAAAAAAATAAGTCCGGCAGGAAAAGTGCTTTTTTTGCAGAACGCCCTTGCATATTTGCGCCGGTGCGCGTATAATAAAAGCGACAGACCGCCACAGGCACGGTCATAACGATCCACCAACAAGATCAAAGTGAGGTATTTCACCATGAAAAGAAGCGCTGCTCTGTTACTGTCTCTGGTCATGCTGCTCGGCCTTTTTGTCGGCTGCAGCAGTGAAAAGGATGCGGGCGACAAGCTGACGGTTGCCGTTGTCGTGGCCGACAAGTTCGGCGACCGCTCGTTCTACGATTCCTCCAAGGAGGGTCTCGACCGTCTGGTCGCCGACCACGGTGTCTCGCCCATCACCATCGAGTGCAACGGCGAAAACCACAGCACGCAGATGAAGAACGCCGCCGAAAAGGCCGACGTGGTGGTGTGTGTGGGCTGGGAGTTCTACGATGTGGAGACCATCGCCCCTGAGTATCCCAACGTCAAGTGGATCTGGGTGGACAATGCCACCTCTGCGCCCGTGGCCAACGTGCTCAACATCACCTACGCCCAGAATGAGGGCAGCTTCCTGGCCGGATACATCGCCGCTGCCGTGAGCACGAGCGGCACCGTTGGTGCCGTGGGCGGCGAGGATGCCGACACCATCAACGACTTTATCACCGGCTACAAGCAGGGTGCCGAGTATTACAGCGCCGACACCAAGGTCGTTGTCAACTACGCCAACACCTACACCGATCCCGCCGTGGGCAAGGACTGCGCGCTTGCGCTGCACGACCAGGGCGCAGATGTCATCTTCCAGATCGCATCCGCCACCGGTGACGGTGTGTTCGAGGCCGCCAAGGAAAAGGGCTTCTACGCCATCGGCGTGGACAGCGACCAGAAGTACATCGACCCCGATACCATCATCTGCTCGATGAAGAAGGAAGTGGGCGCGTCCGTGTATGATGCAGTGTCCAAATTCCTCTCCGGCGATGAAAGCCTGCTCGGCACCACCTGGGTCGCTGACATGTCCACCGGCTACGTTGGCATCGGCTACGGCGAGGACGGCTCCGCGCAGCAGGTTCCCGACGACGTGAAGGCCGCCGTGGAGGACATCGCCGCAAAGATCGTCTCCGGCGAGATCAAGGTCAACACCACCCGTTAAAAACCGGAAAACCGCTTCAAAATTACAGAAGGCACGGCGTTTCGCCGTGCCTTTTCTAAAAAGGGTAGAAGCTTTCGTCATTCCGGGCCGGTGCGCACACCGGCGTGGGAATCCGTATTCTCCAACGGGACAATAGGGGGGTAAGGATTGCCACACCGGTGACATCGGTCACCGGTTCGCAATGACGCGTTTGACACGCTGAGGCACGGCGTTTCGCCGTGCCTTTTCTTACAAAGCAACATAGAAAGGGAGGGATGTGCAATGAGCGGCACACCTGCCGTTTCCTTCCGGCATATCTCGATGGAATTTCCCGGCGTGCTGGCCAACGACGACGTTTCGCTGGACGTGCAGCCGGGCGAGGTGTTCGCCCTCGTGGGCGAAAACGGCGCGGGCAAGAGCACGCTGATGAACATACTCTACGGCATTCAGGAGCCCACCGCCGGTGAGGTGTACATTCGCGGCAGCCGCGTGGAGCGCTTCGACCCCAAGACTGCCATTTCCTGCGGCGTGGGCATGGTGCACCAGCACTTCATGCTCGTGCCGTCGTTCACCGTGGCGCAGAACATCGTCCTCAGCCGCGAGCCAAGGAAGCTCGGCCTCTTTTTCGACGCGCGTGCCGCCGAGGAAAAGACCCGCGCGCTCGTAGATGAATACGGCCTGAGCGTCGACCCCTCCGCCGTGGTGGGGGAGATCAGCGTGGGTCTGCAGCAGCGTGTGGAGATTTTGAAAACGCTCTACCGTGGGGCAGATATCCTCATTTTGGACGAGCCCACGGCGGTGCTCACCCCGCAGGAGACGGACGAGCTGTTCGCCGTCATCCGCCGCGTGGTGCGCGAGCGCGGCATGACCGTCATCATCATCACCCACAAGCTCTACGAGGTGATGGCTATCTCCGACCGTGTGGGCGTGATGCGCAAGGGCAAGCTCATCGGCGTGGAAAAGACCTGCGACGTGGACGAGCGAAAGCTGGCCTCTATGATGGTTGGCCGCCCTGTGCTCTACGACGAGCTGGAAAAGAAAAACGCCGTCGGTGCGCCGCGGATCGAGGTGGAGGCGCTTTCCGTGCGCGGCGACCGGGGCCTTCTGGCGGTGAACGGCGTGTCGCTGTGCGTGCACGCGGGCGAGGTGCTGGGCATCGCCGCCGTAGAGGGCAATGGCCAGAGCGAGCTGCTCGAGGCCATCACCGGCATGCGCGCGGCCGAGCACGGCAGCGTGCGTATCTGCGGGCAGAGCGCTGCGGGCAAAACGCCCGGCGAGATCCGCGCGCTGGGGCTTGCCCACATCCCCGAGGATCGCCTTGCCACCGGCGTGAGCAGCGCTGCCAGCGTTGCCGACAACCTGCTCATGGGCAAGCACACGCACGCGCAGTTCAACCGATTCGGCTTCCACCAGAACGCCGCCGCCATTGCAGGCTACGCGCAAAACGTGTACGACGCGTTTGACATTCGCGGCGCGGGCACCGACGTGACGGTGGGCTCGATGTCCGGCGGCAACATGCAGAAGGTGGTCGTCGCGCGCGAGTTTTCGTTCGATACGCCGGTGCTTGTCATCGCCCAGCCCACGCGCGGCGTGGACGTGGGCGCCATCGAGTTTATCCACAAGGCCATCATCGAAAAGCGCAACGCGGGCTGCGCCGTGCTGCTGTGCTCTGCGGATCTGGACGAGGTGTTTCGCCTGTCCGACCGCATCGTCACGCTTTATGAGGGGCGCATCACCGGCGAATTTGCCGCCGGCTCCATCACAAAGGAGGAGCTGGGCTACTACATGACCGGCAGCAGAGAGGGGGAGCGGGTGTGAAAAAGAAAACGGTCGACCTTCGCTACCTTGTCTCGCTGGGCATCAGCGTGGCGGTGGCATTCGTGCTCGGCGGCGTGATTCTGGCCATCTCCGGTTTCAATCCCCTTGCCGCTTACGGCGCGATGCTCTCTGGCGCATTTGACAGCGCCCGCCACATCGGCGACTTTCTGGAATATGCCATGGTGCTGTGCCTGTGCGGCCTTGCGTGCGTGCTGGGCGCGCGCGTGGGCATTTTCAACGTGGGCGGCGAGGGGCAGCTGTTGCTCGGTGCTATCTTCGCCTGTCAGGTGGGCGTGTGGATGGACGGGCAGCCGAAGCTGCTTGTGCTCGCCTGCGCAGCGCTGGCGGCCATGGCAGTGGGCGGCGTGTATGCGCTTATCCCCGGTGTTTTGAAGGTGAAGGTCAAGGTCAACGAGGTCATCACCACCATCATGCTCAACACCATTGCTGCCTACCTCTGCCAGTATCTGGCCAAGGGTCCGTGGAAAAATGCCAACAAAAACCTTGTTGCTGCCACCGAGCAGCTCAACGCGCAGTACTGGTTCGGCAGCGTCATCCCGCGCTCCAACCTCACCACGGCGGTGTTTGCCGCGGCGGTACTGGCGTTTGCGGTGTGGTATGTGATGCAAAAGACCTCCATCGGCTACGAAATGCGCATTACGGGGCAGAATCCGCGCTTCGCCTTCTTCTCCGGCCTTCGCACCGACCGGCTGATCATCCTCACGATGATGATCTCGGGCATGCTGTGCGGGCTGGTGGGCATGTTCCGTGTGTACGGCGTGGAGCACCTTTACCGGGACAGCGTGAGCCGCGATTACTACTTTGAAGCCATCATGGTGGCGATGATCGCGCAGTATCAGCCCGTGGCGGTGATCCTGCTGTCACTGTTTTTCGCCGTTTTGAAGATCGGCGCGCAGGGCATGGAGCTCATTGGCGTGCCCTCGCAGATCTACCTGATCATCCAGACGGTCATCATTTTCTGCATGGCGGCTGAGAGCGGCGTGTCTGCCTCGCTGAGCGAAAGCCGACGCCGCCGCAGAGCGCGTCAGGCCGCGCAGAGCCGCGTGAAGGGAGGCGAGCAGAATGACTGAGCTTCTGGCTACCATCTTTGCCGCCGGAACCTTCAACGAAATGCTCCGCCGCGCCACGCCTGTGGCGCTGGCCGCCGTGGGCGGCTCGCTCACCGAGCACGCGGGCATCATGAACATCGGCATGGACGGTATGATCCTTATGGGCGCATTTTTCGGCGTGCTGGGCTCGGCGGTCACGGGCTCGGCGGCGGGCGGCATAGCGCTGGCGCTGGTCACGGGGCTGGCCGTGGGGCTTTTCTATGCGCTGCTGGTGGTCAAGTTCCACTCGGACGAGTTCATCATCGGCTGCGCGCTCAACACCTTCGCCCTGGGACTGACCACCTATCTCTCCCGTTCCATCTTCGGCACCTCCGGTGCGAAGGGCTTTCCCGCCCTGCCCACGGTCACGCTGCCGCTGGTGGAGAAGATCCCCTTCCTCGGCACGGTGCTCGGCACGCACTCGCTGTTCGTGTACCTTGCGTGGGGGTTCGTGCTGCTGCTGTGGCTGTTCGTCTACAAAACGCCCTATGGCTTCTGGCTGCGCGCTGCGGGTGAAAAGCCCGAAACGCTGCGCACCGCCGGCATCAGCCCCGAGCGCATGCGCTGGACGGCGAGCATCGGCTGCTCGCTTCTGTGCGCGCTGGCGGGGGCGCACCTGTCGCTGGGCTACCTCAGCGGCACCTTTGCTGAGAACATGGCCAACTCCCGCGGCTACATCGCCTTTGCCTGCGTCATTTTCGGCGGTGCCGACCCGAGAAAGATCTATCTTGCAGCGCTGATGTTCGGCTTTTTCGACGCCATCGGCCTGCGCCTGCAGGACTACATCAGTTCCGACCTCACCGGCATCATCCCCTATGCCATCACCATCATTATGATGGTCTATGTGGTGGTGCGCCAGCAGAGAAAAAAGCTGAGCGCGAAGGAATAAGCATGCAGAAGAGAGCTGCGGACAGTCGTGCCGCGGCTCTCTATTTTGTGGTCGACAAACGAAACAAAGCGTGGTATAATGCGCTTAACTTAAACCGTATGGAGGTATTGCCCAATGAACACCAACACCATCCCCCCGCGCAGCGAAGTACCCGAGGAGTTTACCTGGAATTTAAGCGACATCTTCCCCGGCGGCGACGAGGCGTGGCTTGCCGAATATGAAGCGCTGATGGCCTGCCCCGCGCAGCTTGCGTCCTATGCCGGGCGTCTGGGTGAGAGCGCCGAAACGCTGCTTGCCTGGTTCAAACTGAACGACGAGGTGGGCCTGCGCCTGGAAAAACTGTATGGCTATGCAAGCTGCAAGGCCGACCAGGACACCGCCAACGCCTTCTATCAGGACATGCGCGGCAAGGCCGTTGCCGTGCTCACTGCCATCAGCAGCGCCAGCGCGTTCGACTCCAGCGAGCTTCTCGCCATCTCCGACGAAACGCTTGACCGCTTCTTTGCCGAGCAGCCCGCGCTGGAAACCTACCGTCGCGGCATCTATCGTGTGCGCCGCCGCCGTGCGCACATCCTCTCGCCCGAGTGCGAGAAGCTGCTGGCCTCCGCCGGTGAGATGGACGGCGGCCCGAGCAACATCTACGGCATGTTCCACAACGCCGACCTGCGCTTCCCCGCTGTCACCGACAGCGAGGGCGTTTCCCACGAGCTGAGCGATGGCACCTTTGTTCCCATGCTGGAGAGCGCCGACCGCACCTTCCGCCGCAACGCGTTCGAGACATATTACCGTACCCTCGGCGGCTTCAAAAACACTGTCGCCGCCACGCTTGACGCAAACTTCAAGCAGCTCAAGTTCTACGCCGCCGCCCGTAAGTACGATACCACGCTCACTGCCGCGCTCGACTACACGGAGGTTCCCGCCGCCGTGTACCACAACCTCATCGAGGCTGTGCACCAGAACCTTGACAAGATGTACCGCTATGTCGCCCTGCGCAAGAAGATGCTTGGCGTGGACGAGCTGCACATGTACGACGTTTACACCCCTATCGTTGCTGATGCCGCGCAGAAGATCACCTACGACGAGGCGAAGGAGACCGTGCTCGAAGCGCTCAGCGTGCTCGGCGAGGACTACACGGCGCTGCTGCGCGAGGGCTTTGAAAACCGCTGGATCGACGTCTACCAGAATGTCGGCAAGCGCAGCGGAGCCTATTCCTCCGGCAACAGCTATCCCCACCCCTATGTCCTGCTCAACCACAAGGATAACCTTGAGAGCATGTTCACCCTTGCCCACGAGATGGGCCACGCGCTCCACTCCTATCACTCCTGCAAGTGCCAGCCCTACAACACCGCCGGGTACGTCATCTTCGTCGCCGAGGTGGCGTCCACCTGCAACGAGGTGCTGCTCATGCGTCACCTTCTGGGTAAGACCACGGACAAAAAGCAGCGCGCCTATCTTGTCAACCACTTCCTCGACAGCTTCAAGGGCACGGTCTACCGCCAGACGATGTTTGCCGAGTTTGAGCTGATGATGGGCAAGATGGCCGAAAACGGCGAGTCCCTCACTGCCGATGCCCTGTGCGAGAAGTACCACGCGCTCAACAAGCTCTACTTCGGCCCCGACATGGTCTCTGACGATGAGATCGCGCTCGAGTGGGCGCGCATTCCGCATTTCTTCTACAATTAC
>CAYPLM010000087.1:0-7316 GCA_964411575.1 uncultured Oscillibacter sp.
GTCGGGGATCATTGTGCGCGCCATGGACAAAACGCCGAGCGTGTGCTTGAGGTCGTTTTTGTGGCCGTTGGCGGAGAACTCGCCACGGATCTCATAGCCGGGGCCGCCCATACCGGTGCCGTCGGGGCAGCCGCCCTGGATCATGAATCCGGGGATCACGCGGTGGAAGATGAGGCCGTCATAATAGCCGGAGTTTGCAAGGGCGATGAAGTTGTTGACGGTGTTGGGCGCAAGCTCGGGATAGAGCTCGCCGCGCATCACCGCGCCGTTTTCCATTTCGATGGTGACGATGGGGTTGGACATGGTAGACTCTCCTTTATATTATTAATCAGAATTTCCGTCGAATACGCGGCACCAGGGCGTTACAGCAGCCCCACGCCGTACTCACTGAGGTATTGCAGCAACAGCGCCGAGCCCTGCTGGTTGTCCTCAAAGCGGGCGAGCGTCCCGCTGCCGCGCGGCAGCTCGTCCTCTGCAGCGGTCACGGCGGGCGCGGCATCGGCGGGGACAAAATCCGCAGGATCGAAGGGAAGCTCTTCTTTCATGTGCCGCTTCCGCTTCCGCTTTCTCTTATCTCCTCAGCGGTAATTTTTCATCGTGCGGTCGATCTCGCGCTTGCTGTCGCGCTCGGCAGCGGCGTCGCGCTTGTCATAATTCTTCTTGCCCTTGCATACGCCCAGTTCCACCTTCACGCGCGCATCCTTAAAGTAGACGCTGAGCGGAATGAGGGTGTAGCCGTCCTGCTTGACGAGCGCAAAGAGCTTGTTAATCTCGCGCTTGTGCAGCAGAAGGCGCTTGGGGCGGTCGGGATCGTGGTTGAAGATGTTGCCCTTTTCGTAGGGGGAGATGTGCATCGAATGCACCCACGCCTCGCCGTTTTTCACGATGCAGTAGCTGTCCTTGAGGTTGAGCGTACCGGCGCGGATGCTTTTTACCTCCGTACCGCGCAGCTCAATGCCGGCCTCCAGCCGATCCTCCACAAAATAGTCGTGGTGCGCCTTGCGGTTTTGTGCCATGACCTTGATTCCCTTTTTTTCCATGCGAGACCTCCTCCCGGTACATCGTGCGCCTATCATACCACATTCTTCCCCCGTGCACAAGAGCTGTAACGAAAACGTAACAATCCGCAAATAAGGACTTGGAACAGCGCGCCTTTTGTGGTATAATATTCTATTATATTATGCCATATGAAATGAGGCGGCAGACCATGGAACTGAAAGAAGAATTTGTCAGCCGGCAGGAAATTTTCCACGGCCGCATCGTTGATCTGCGCGTGGACACCGTGCGCCTTCCCAACGGGCATCTGACCACACGCGAGGTGGTGGATCACCCCGGCGGCGTAGGCGTGGTTGCCATCGACGAAAACGACAATGTGCTCACCGTCCGGCAGTACCGCTACGCCTTTGGCACAGTGCTCGAAGAAATCCCTGCCGGAAAGCTCGAGCGCGGGGAGGATCCGACGCAGGCCGCCCGGCGCGAGCTGGCCGAGGAGACGGGTGCCGAGTGCCGCACGCTCACGCCGCTTGGCAGCGTGCTGCCCTCCCCCGGCGGCTTTGGTGAGGTGCTGCACCTCTACCTTGCCGAGGGGCTCAGCTTCGGCGCGCAGCACCCCGACGAGGACGAGTTTATCACCTTTTCGCGCACGCCCTTTGACACGCTGGTGCAGCGTGTTCTCTCCGGTGAGCTGCGCGATGGAAAAACGGTGGCGGGCATCCTGAAGGTATTCGCCCTGCGCACCCGGAAGGAAAAGGAGTAACGCCCATGGATGAGCGAAAGAAAACCGTTCTGATCGTAGAGGACGAGAAAAACATTGTGGACATCATCCGCTTCAATTTGCAGCGCGAGGGCTTTCTCACGCGCGAGGCATACGACGGCGAGGCGGGGCTGGCGCTCGCGCGCAGCTGCGCGCCCGACCTGGTGCTTCTGGACGTGATGATGCCGAAGATGATGGGCTTTGACGTGTGCCGCGCGCTGCGCGCCGAGGGCAACAACGTGCCTGTGATCATCCTTACCGCGCGCGAGGAGGAGGAGGACAAGGTGCTCGGCCTCGAAATCGGCGCGGACGACTACATCACCAAGCCCTTTTCCATGCGCGAGCTCATTGCCCGCGTAAAGGCCAACATCCGCCGCACGACCATGGCCGTGCCACCCGCGGACGACGGTATGAGCGCCGGCGGCGCGCTGGTGATCCACCCGGAGAGCATGCAGGTGCTCAAGGCCGGAAGCCCTGTCGACCTGACGCAGCGCGAGTACGAGCTTTTGACCTTTCTTGCCAGTCATCCCGGTCGTGTGTACACGCGCGTGGATCTGATGGAGCAGGTGTGGAACTACGGCTACGTCGGCGACGAGGCGCGTACCGTGGACGTGACCGTGCGCCGTCTGCGCGAGAAGATCGAGGACGACCCGGCAAATCCCCGACTCATTCTCACCCGGCGCGGCGTGGGCTATTACTACAGCGAGCAGAGCTGAGCGCCGCATAACACACAGCAAAGGAGGAAGGTCATATGTTCCGCAGTCTGCACATGAAGCTCGTGCTGATCATGCTGCTGCTGATCACATCCCTGATGGCGGTGGTGGGCGCGTTTTTGATGACCAGCGTGAACACCTTCTTCATCGATGAATTTTACGACCAGATGAACGACGCCTTCGGCGAGAACAACGCCGCCTTTGTCAACAGCCTCCGCGCGGAGGCCGCACAGGAGGGCGGCGTGCAGGGGCTGCAGGACATGCTCGAGGCTTATTCCGGCGCGTTGGGCATCGACTCGCGCAGCCGCAACTACTACATTCTCGACGCGCAGAGCGGCGCGTTTCTCGCCGGAAGCGACGAGGAGAGCGGGCAGCAGCTCGAGCAGACCGCAAACCTGCTCACCGCGCGCAACGGCGAGGTGGGCGACAGGAGCGACCTGGCCGCCAACTACATGGACGTGGCCATCCCCATCTCCGGCGGAGACAACAGCTATATCATCTACATCCGCGACAACTGCGAGACCGTGCGCAGCCTCAACGGCGAGCTGCTGCTGATCATCCTGCAGGCGCTGCTGGTGGGACTTTTGATCTCGGTGCTGCTGAGCTTCCTTCTCAGCAAGACGATGATCAACCCCATCGAAAAGCTCACCGCCGGCGCTGAGCGCGTGGCCAGCGGCGACTTCGGTGAGAAGCTGGAGGTGGACTCCACCGACGAGATCGGCGTGCTGACCACCACCTTCAACGACATGGCCGCCGTGCTGCACGACACGCTGGAGACCGTGGAAAACGAGCGCAACAAGCTCGACACGCTCTTTCTACACATGACCGACGGCGTGGTGGCCTACGACCGCAGCGGTGCTTTGATCCACTGCAACCCCGCCGCGTCCGAGCTTTTGGGGCGTCCCGCCCACGCGTGCGGCTACGACGCACTTTTTGAGCCCCTGTGCCCCTTTGCGCATGTGATGGCCATGCAGCGCAGCGACTACCTGGAATCAGAGCTGAGCGTGGGTGAGCGCACCATTGAGCTGTATTTTGCCCACTTTTCCGACGGCGACAACGGCGGCGTGCTGATCGTGCTGCACGATATGACCGAACAGCGCAAAACCGAGGAGCGCCGCCGCGAGTTCGTGGCCAATGTCTCCCACGAGCTGCGCACGCCGCTGACCAACGTCCGCTCCTACGCCGAAACGATCCGCGACGCGGGGGACGATCTGCCGCGCGAGCTGGAAAACAGCTTCCTTGACATCGTGATCAACGAAACCGACCGCATGACCCACATCGTGCAGGATCTTCTCACTCTCTCTCGTCTGGACAGCGGACGCAGCGAGATGAACATGGCACGCTTCGACTTTTCCGCTGCCATCGACGCGGTGCTGCGCTCCATCGCGCTCGAGGCGCGCCGCCGGGGACACGAGCTGACGCACGACTACCACGCTCTTCCCATGATCACAGGCGATCGCGGCCGCATCGAGCAGGTGATGCTCAACGTGCTGGGCAACGCCGTGAAGTACACTCCCGACGGTGGGCACATCCGCGTCACCGCCGGTACGGCGGGCGAACGGGTGTGGATGGAGGTCTCCGACGACGGCATCGGCATCCCTGAGGCCGACCGCGGGCGCATCTTCGAGCGTTTCTACCGTGTGGACAAGGCGCGCTCGCGCGAGTCCGGCGGCACGGGTCTCGGCCTTTCCATTGCCACCGAGATCGTACAGCGCCACCATGGCACGCTCTCGCTTGTCGACCGCAGCGGCCCCGGCACCACCGTGCGTCTGGAGCTGCCCATCGTGCAGCCGGAGGTGGAGCATGTCTGAGCGCATGAAGGGCTGGCTGCAAAATCTTGCCATCGTGCTTCTGGGCATTTCCGCTGTGCTGCTGCTCTTGCAGACACCGCTTCTGAGCGATGATCTGTTTGACAGGCTTTCTGCCGCCCCATCCGTCGGCATTGCTCCCACAGCGGCCGTTGCTGCGCCTGCCCCGGTGCGCATGCTGCTCACAAGCGAATATGCCCGCGTGGGCTACGATGCCGTGACCACGCTGGGCGACGAATTTGAATCCGCAGGCACCTATCTGGGCGAGGCCATCGGCTCGGCCTACAACGCCGAGTCCATGACCGAAAGCAGCTTTCGCCGCACGCTCAGCGCGCAGGGCGTTTGCTTTGACTTTACCGCCGGGCTTCCGCTGGAGCTGATCGCCTCCTGGCTGGGCGTGGCTGCGCCGCAGGGCGTACAGCTTGACGCGGTACGCCGGTGTCTGCTGCGTGCCAGCGGCGAACGCGTGGTGCTGTGGGTGCAGGATGAAAAAAAGGGCTTCTGGCGCTTTTCCACCGCGCTCGATGCCGCTGCGCTGCGCGACGTGCTCTCCTCCGCCGAGGGCGCGGGCGCGGAGTTTGCCGCCACGCTGGGCGGGGACTACGCCGCCCTCTCGCCCTATACGATGGTCTTTTCCGACGTGGCGGCACGGCCCGTGCTCGCCGCCTCTGCCTCCCCGCAGAGCACCGATTCCCTCCTCAGCGCCGCCGAGTTCAACGCCCACACCGTCAGCCGCTACTACGAGTCCGACACCGGCGCGCTGGTGGTTGTGCAGTCGCTGCGCGTGCTGCGCATCGGCGCGGACGGCGTTGTGTCCTACCAGGGCGGCACGGCTGAGCCCTCTTCGCTCTACCACATCCCGGCGGACGACGGCGCGCCCACCGTATACGCGCAGGTGAGCGCCGCGCGCGCCCTGCTCAACGCGCTCTGTCTCGACGCCCTGGGTGACGCCTCGCTCTATGTCAGCGGCTTTGAGCGCAGCAGCGGCGGCTGCACCGTGCATTTTGACTACATGGCGCAGGGCACGCCCATCCGCCTCTCCGACGGCGGGCACGCCGCAAGCGTCACCATCGAAGGGCAGAGCATCACCACTTTCTCTCTCCGTCTGCGGCAGTACATCTTCACGGAGGAGGAAACGCTGCTTCTGCCCATGTCTCTCTCCGCAGCCATCGCCGCCGGGCATCACGAGGGCTGCGAGCTGATCATTGCCTATGTTGACGGCGGGGGCGACACGGTGAGCGCCGCCTGCCTTGCCGAGTGAGCGCCACAGCGAAAGGAGGACGCGTATGAAAACCTCACGCCTGAAGAGCATCGTCATCGTCATTCTCGCGCTGGTGAACGTATTTCTGCTGGCGCTGCTGCTGGTGCAGCGTGTGCAGGAGCACGCCGCCTATGAGCGGCGCATCGACGCGCTTTCCGCCCTCTGCACCTCCAACGGCATTGTGCTCGATGCCTCCTCCCTGCCGCGTGGGCGCGCGTCCGGCGCGGTAGATCTCACGCGCGACCCGGTTTCCGAGCGCAGCCTTGCCGACGCGCTGCTCGGCTCCACCGGCTCTACCGACTCCGGCGGCGGCATCTACCGCTACTACAACGCCGACGGCAGCGCCACCTTCCGCAGCACCGGCGCGCTCGAGGCGACGTGCACACGCAGCCTCAGCGACATCGATGCCTTTTGCAGCGAGCTGTTCGCCTCCTTTGGCTACCGTGAAACGGAGCGCAGCCTCTCCGACGGCACGGGGACGGTCTGCGCCGTACGGCAGGTGGACGGCGCGGACGTGTTCAACGCCACGCTCACCCTCCGCTTTTCGTTCGGGCACTTCTGCGGGGCAGAGGGTACGTTTCTGCCCGCTGTCTCCGCCGCAGACGCAAACGGGCTGGACGCGGTGAGCGCCGTGGTCACTTTTTTGGACTACCGCAACAGCACCGGCCTTCTATGCACCGAGATCACCGGCGTACAGGGCGGCTATCTGCTGCAAAGCACTGCCTCGGCTCCGCTGCGCCTTGTGGGCGTGTGGCGCATCGACACGAATGTGGCGAGCTATTATGTCAACCAGTCTACCGGTGATGTCACCCGCGTCTGAGCAAAAATATTTTATGGAAACTTCACAATTAAGATTGCATTTTCCGTCGGTTCTGATATAATGTATTTGTAAATTTGTGCACGCATGTATGTGCTGTGCGCGGTTTGTCCATACTACTATTACCTGTTCCCTTCCAAAGAGGTATCTGATATGACAAAATATGTGATCGAGGGCGGACATCCGCTCTACGGCGAGGTGCATGTGAGCGGCGCGAAGAATGCCGCCGTGGCCATTTTGCCCGCTGCCCTGCTTGTTGACGGCGTATGCCGCATTGAAAACGTTCCCCAGATCAGCGATGTGACGGCGCTGCTTGACATTCTCAGCCAGATGGGCGCGCGTGTGCGCAGCCTTGCCCCCACCAGCGTGGAGGTCGACTGCCGTTGCATCCGCACCACTCGCGCCCCGCAGGAGCTGGCGCACCGCATCCGCGCGTCGTACTACCTCATCGGCGCGCTGCTCGGCCGCTTCGGTGCGGCGGAGGTGTCCATGCCCGGCGGCTGCAACTTCGGATCCACCCGCCCCATCGACCTGCACGTCAAGGGCTTCACGGCCATGGGCGCCGAGGTGCACGAGGGCGACTTTATCGTAGCCAGAGCTGCCGGCGGGCGCATGAAGGGCGCCAACATCTACCTCGACATTGCCTCCGTGGGCGCCACGATGAATATCATGATGGCCGCCGCGCTGGCCGAGGGCACCACCGTCATCGAAAACGCAGCCAAGGAGCCGCACATCGTCGACCTTGCCAACTTCCTCAACTCCATGGGCGCTGATATCAAGGGCGCGGGCACCGATACCATCCGTATTTTCGGCGTGGAGCGGCTGCACGGCGGCACCTATGCCATCATCCCTGACCAGATCGAGGCGGGCACCTACATGGCGGCCGTGGCCGCTGCGGGAGGCGACGTGCGCGTGTGCGGCGTGATCCCCAAGCATATGGACTGCATCACCGCCAAGCTGGAGG
>CAYPLM010000088.1:0-7067 GCA_964411575.1 uncultured Oscillibacter sp.
CGGGGATAGTGGCAGAATAGCCATCCTCCGTGTGCGTAAAGGAGTATTGGAATCCCCCCATATCAACGATCTGGATGGCACTGTCGTCAACGGGGTTGATGTCGTCCAGGTAGAAGGTCAGGGCGTAGTCCTGCCCCTTCATGACGGTATTGCCCGAGGTGATGACCACCTTTGGGTCATTGACCACGCCGTTGTCCACCTTCACGTCCTCGCCCACGGGGTAGAAGAAGAAGGAGTAGATGGTGTAGTCGGTGACGTTGTACATGGAATACGTCTTGAAGCTGTCGGAATAGTATTCCATCCACTGGCTGTACCGGTCGTTGAACTTGGCCGTGCGGCTCTCCATCTCGAAGCCGCCCACGCCGCCCGAGCAGGTGCGCACCAGCCAGTCGGCGTCGTCACTGGCTTCCTTGCTGTAGAAGGCGTTGTTGCCCGTGCCGTTGGAGCAGAGATAGCCGTAGGTCTCGTTCTTGAAGCGGAGGTAGTCGCCGTTTGTCTCCACGGTGAATACCACGCCGCCGTTTTCAATAGCGGTCGCCACGCCATCGGTGATGGTGGCCAGCGCCTTGTTGATGGCAGGGCTGTCGACATTGTCGTTCTGCCGCGCGAGCACTGCGCCCGCATTCTGGTTGTAGATGACGACCTTGTCACCATTGGCAGGAATGCCCTCAACGGGCGTCACAGGGTCGTCCGCAGCAGCGGGATCAACGCTGTAGAGCGTGAACTCGCAGGGATAGCCCTGGCTTGCGACCGTGGTGTTCTTATAGGCGCGGAACTTGTTAAAGCCGCCGTAGGTCGGATCCATGTTGTTGTTGCTGGCAAGCGTCACGGTGTCGCCGCCAACGCCCAGGAACTTGAAGGTCTGGTTGTCGGCATTGAACGTCCAGCTCCAGCTGTATTCGCCGGAGGAGATACCGTTGTTGTTGCCGCCCTTGGGCTTGATGGTCACACCGTTCTTGTCGGTAAGGGTGACGGTGTTCCCCTCGACCTTGAGCGTCCACACGGCGCCCTGAGAGGCCGTAACCTTGTCGCTTTCGATCACAGGCTGTGCCGTGCTGAGCCATCCGTTGTCATAGGCCAGCGGCGCATAGCCGGTGGAGACCACCATCACATAGGTACCGTCGACCAGCTGATCTGCAGCGGTGAGCTTGCCGTCGTTCACCTCAACGTGCTTTTTCACCTCGCTCGCCACGGTGTTGCGCAGCTGCAGCGTGGTGTTGTAGCAGCCGACCGCCGCGGTGATATCGAGCTTATCGCCGACGTTGTACTCCCAATTGCCGTCGCTGTCCTTGCCGATGACGGCCTTGTAGAGCTGGATGGAGTTCGTGCCGTCCGTCACAGTGATGTTGGGCGCAGTGTATTTGCCGTCATTGTCAAACACCTCGGTGACTTCCACGCCGACGAGCTTGACATAGGTGCAAATATCTGCATTGGCCAGCGCACCGATGGTGGTGGTCTTGGCGCTGAGCGTCAGACCCTCGGACTTTTCATAGGTACCGCTGCCAAGCTGGGGCAGACCGCTGTACACGGTCTTCGAACCCGTACCAATGAGCGTATCGCCGAGCGAAATGTCGGAAGGCGTCTCATTCAGGCGCAGGCAGATACCGCCGGTGGCGTCCTGCAGGTAGATGTTCTTGCCGTCCACAAGCGTGACAACGCCCTTGACGGTGAACTCCGTGTCGTCTGCACCCGCCAGCGCTTCCGCGATGGTGCTGATGGTGGGCTTTTCCGGCTCAGGCTCGGGGGTGTTCAGCTTGTAGAAGCTGATACCGTATGCATCGTCGCTGGGGCTGCCCACAGAATATGCGGTGTAGCCGTTATAGTATTCAAGATAGTAGCGACCATAGTCACTTGCGGGCATTTTGGTGTTCAGCATATAGAACACATCCGGCGTCGTGCTGTAAACCCGCGACCAGGTGGTATAGCCGTCGTCAGCGTTGGTGCTCAGGTTCACATAGCTGCCGCTCTTGACCATACCCAGAACCTTGTCGCCCTGGGTGAAGATGTATTCGCCGTACTCATTCTTGCTCACAACCCAGGGGACGGTAGTGTCATCGGTGGTGATCACATCCTCCACAGGGGTGACCGCAAGACCGGCCAGCTTGTAGCCGTTGGCAGTGGAAGTCAGAACCGTACCGCTGGCTGCGTTGTACATGAGCACCGTGTCGCCCGCAGCGATTTGGCCGGTGAGCGTGTACGCCGCACCGGTCGGCTCGGGATCAGGCTCAGGTTCGACCGGCGTGTCTTCCTCGATCACGAGGTAGAGCTGCTGCTCGAAGGAATCACCAGTGGTATCGCGGTTGTAGGCGCTCCATGTACCGTAGCTGGCCTGGTACTGCACGCGGCTGCCCTCACGACCCACGTTGTCAATGTATACGGTGGTCTTGCCATCCACGGCAGTGATATTCCAGCTGCTGTTCACCTTGTCAAGCGGCATGCTGGTGTAGGCGGCATCCATGGAGAGTTTCTCGCCCTCGCTGGTGGCAAAGCTGTAGCTGCCGTCCTCGTTGATGGCCAGCGTCCACACATCCGTCTCGGCGTAGGTCAGCACGCCGTCAGTCAGGGTGACATCAGAGCCATTGTTGTAAAAGCCGGTGTAGGTGGTAGACAGCGCCTTGCTGTTGGCCGGGTTGAACACCACGACCTTGTCGCCGTCCTGCAGCGTGGTCAGGTCGGTGACAACGCCGCTCTCACGCGCAGGCTCGGTGCTCTCCGAGAGCTTGTAGAGGGTAAACGCACAGGGATAGCCGCCAGCATTCCCGCTGATTGTGACGTTCTTATACGCTCTGAACTTATGCTGGCTGCTTGCGTTACTGGCAAACTTCACGGTGTCATCGCCCGTGCCGGCAAAGGTGAACTTGCCATCGGCAAACGTGACATCCCAGCTGTAATCGCCGGACTTGATGCCGTTGTTGTTACCGCCGTTGGGCGCGATTGACGTGCCGTTGACATCCGTGAGCTTCGCAGATGTACCGTCAACAGTCAGCGTCCAAACGCCGTCTGTCGGGTCAACGATCGTGTCGCCCTCCGTAACGGTCGGCTGGATCGCCGTGACCCAGGTGCCTTCCAGTTTTTTCGGCGCATAGCCGGCGTCTGTCACCAGGACATACTTGCCGGTGGTCAGCTCATCAGCCGCCGTGACCTTGGTATACGTTTGTGTCTCCTCCTCCGCGAACGCCGGGACGGGCAGCAGGGACACTACCATCACCAGCGCGAGCAGAAGCGAGCACAAACGCATATGTTTCTTTCTCATGCTTTTGTTACCTCCTTAAATTCAAAGCTTTGGGGTTTTGCACGGGGAACAGAGTGCGCGGCAGAAATCACCATCCTCTCTATCATCCGGGTAATTGTATACGGACTAAGTATAGCACTCCTGTGCGGGAAAAGCTATAGTTTTTTCATTTTATTTCCACGCCTTCCATGCAGTTTTTTCATCGAACATTGCCAAAAAAGGCACGCACAGCGCGAGTGCGCTGCCGCAGGCTGAAAGCCTTCTCAAAAAAGCTGCGCCAGCCGGTTTTTAAAAGAAAAAAGAGCGGCGCAGAAAATCTGCGCCGCTCCATGGATTTGGGGATGAAATTCTTACAGGGCGGGGATGATGAGCTTCTGGCCGACATAGATGAGGGCGGGATCCTTGATGCCGTTGGCCTCAGCGATGACGCCGAAGTAAGCGCCGCTGCCGTAATACTTGTACGCGAGGTTCCACAGGCAGTCGCCCGCAACCACGGTGTACTCCGTGCCCTCGGCGGGAGTGGCGGGCTTGGTGGGCTCGGCCTTACCGGCGAGGTTGGCCTTGAGGGCAGCGATCTCCGCGTCGCTCAGGCCGATCTTCTTCATGTACTTGGCAGCCTCGGCGGCGAGGTCGGCCTTATTCAGGTCGGCAACGCCGAAGGCGTTCTTCAGGCTCTTGATGATGTTGCTCTCGGCGATGGCGGTGTACTTCTCAGTACCCTTCTCCACGCCGTAGTAGTTGTAGTAGGTGACCATGTAGTCCTCGACCACCTCGTCCGCCGTCGCGCCCATCAGGCACTCGAGCAGCGCGGTGACGTAACCGGCACGATCCTTACCCTCGGTGCAGTGCACCAGATACGGGCCCTCGTGGGTGGCGAAGTAGCGCAGACCGTTGGCAAGGCCGCTCTGGAAGCTGGCCTCGGTGAAGTCGACGCCGAGGTTGAGGGCGATAACGTTCTGCTTGCTGTAGTAGGTGGAAGCGAAGCCCTCATAGGCGGCCATGCTCTCGGCATTGTCGGCGAGGTTCATAAAGGTCTTCACGCCCGCGGCCTTGGCGGCGGCGTCAGCATAGCTGTTGCGGCCGAGCTCGGGATTGACGGGGCTGGAGGAGCGATAGAGAACGTTCTTGCCCATGCCGGTGGTGGCAACCACGCGGAAGTTGGCAAACTGCTCGTCGGTGAGGTTGGCATAGTCGCTGCGCTCGTTGGTGCGCTGCAGGTCGTGGAGGATGTACTCGGCCATGTAGCCGCCGGCTTCCTTCATCTCAAAGGTGATCTCGATGGGGAAGGAAACGCCGTCCTTGGCCTCCCACCACCAGTTGCCGGCCTCGTCGGTCTTCTTGGTGGCAATGCCGTAGGTGTCGGTGAAGTTGCCCATGTTGATGGCGAAGGAGAGATAACCGGTGGGCTTGCCGGCGTCGGTCTTGCCGACGATGATGGCGGCGGTGCCGGAATCAACGTAGGAATAGGTGGGAACAACGGGGAGCACGAGCTCCTGGTTGAGGAACTTCACGGTGACGAGGTCGCCCCAGTTGAAGCCGAGCACGTCGAAGAAGTTCTCAGCGGTGCAGTCGCAATAGATGTTGCCATACTTGGTGGTCCAGAGGTTGTTGTCCAGGCCGCCGATGGTGACCTTCTTGTCCCACTCGGCTTCCTTGGTGATGACGGTGATGCGGCCCTGGGTGCCATCATATCCGGTGACCTTGCCGTCGGCGAAGGACTTGACATAGTTGGCAAGCACCATGTAGTCGGTCATCACATAGTCGAGCACGTTCACCGCGCCGTCGAACATGGCGAAGCCGTCGCCGAGGTCACGCAGAGTGTAGTTGTAGCCGGCGAGGTTGTAGTGCTTGGTGAGGTCGATGGACTCGTACTTGCCGGTCTCACGGTTGAGCACCTGCACGTCCTTCACGCGGTAATCGCCGGTGGGGCCACCGGTCCAAACGCCCTTTTCGTCCTTCTGGACGGTGGCTTCGATGGTGGTGTCGATGGTGTACTTCAGGCCGGCGACATGCAGGAAGCCGCCGCACTCAGCGAGACCGGCGTCCTTCGCGCCCCACTCCAGCGCGTCGAGCATCTGCTGACCGGTGACGGTGATCAGGCAGGCGACGTTGCCGAAGGTGTGGATGTCCTTGCAGGTGTTGTAGGTGATCTCGCTGCCGGCAGCAATGTTCTTGTTGCGCACGCCGCCGCCGTTCATCACGGCGAAGTCAACGTCGAGATCCATGTTGTCGAACAGATAGTACAGCGCGTCGGCGCAGAAGTCGCCCACGTTGGTCTCCTGAGAGCGGACCAGGCGGTTGCCGTCGGCGTCGTAGTTGTTCATGTCGTTGGTGAAGGAGCCGATCACTTCGCCCAGCTGCTTGTCGAGCGCGGTGACCCACTCGTCCTCGATGGCCTTGACGGCAGCATCGGGAGTGACAGCGGCCAGATCTTCAGCGGAGAGGAGCTGGGTGGTGATCTTGCCGTCGGCGGAGATGGTCATCTGACCCAGCGCGTCGAGATAGGAACCCGTCTGGGTGAGGATGACGGTGTTGCCGCCCTTGTCGGTGACTTCCTGCATGGGAACGGTGGAGTGGGAGTGACCGTCGATGAAGGCGTCAAGACCGGTGGTGTTGGCGATCAGCGCGGTGCTGGTCCAGGGCTCGGAAGAGGGGTCGATGCCCAGGTGGCCCAGAGCGATGACGTAGTCGGCTTCCTTGGCAGCCGCGTCGATGGCAGTCTGCACGGCAGCGTAAAGCGCCTTGCCGTCCTCGCCGCCGGCGATGCCGTAAATGTAGTTGCCGGCATCATCCTGGAAATACTTGGGGGTGGACTTGGTGAAGGTCTCGGGCGTGGTGATGCCGACGAAGGCGATCTTCTTGCCGTTCACTTCAAACACCTTGTACGCGTCGAGCACGCTCTCGCCCGCCACGCCGTTCTTCTCATGGTAGAAGTTGCAGGACACATAAGGAATCGTGCTGCCGGTGCACACCTCGAGGGCGCGCTCCATACCATAGTCGAACTCGTGGTTGCCGAGGGTGGCAAGGTCGTACTTGGCAGCCTCCATCAGCTTGACGATGGTCGCGCCGTTATCCATGGAGCCGTAGGCCGTACCCTGGATATGGTCGCCCGCGTCAACGAGCAGGACGTTGCTCAGGCTGTCGCGGTAGGCGGCCACCTTGGAGTACGTCAGGTCTTCGCTGATGTAGGTGTGTACGTCGTTGGTGTACAGGATGGTGATGTCGCTCGCAGCCGGGTTGGACGAGATGAGCATAGGCTCTTCTGCGTTCACCGTGACGGCCAGGGAAAAGACCATCGCCAGCGTGAGCAGCAGGGACAGGAATTTGCGCATAGCTTATTTCCTCCTTACAATTCCCGCCGCGCACGCCAATGGACACACCCGGCGGATGATATCCCTATTTTACCCGCTTTTTTCCAATATGGCAAGAGAAAGGCTTTTGCCAAAATGACGGATTTTAGAGAAAAAACTTGTCTAATTTGACGATTCCACCATTTCCTCTGGAAATCCGCCGCGCAATGTGCTATGCTGTACCTGTATATTTTCTGATACGGGAGGGTTTCCGATGAAGCTTCTTTTCAAGGGTGGCTTTGTGGTCGGCGGCACGGGCAGCCGCCGCGCCGACGTGCTCGTTGATGGCGACCGCGTGGCCGCCGTGGGGCACATCTCCCCGGCGCAGAGCGCGGGCGCTGAGATGGTAAACGTGGCGGGGCAGTACCTCTTCCCCGGCTTTATCGATGCGCACACCCATTTTGACCTTGACGTGTGCAGCACCACCACCGCCGACGACTTTGCAAGCGGCAGCCGCGCCGCGCTGCGCGGCGGCACAACCACGG
>CAYPLM010000089.1:0-7063 GCA_964411575.1 uncultured Oscillibacter sp.
ATCCTCGCCGGTTTCGACGCCGCTGCCAAGATCAAGGTCATCAAGGTCGTCCGCGAGATCTGCGGTCTGGGCCTGGCCGAGGCCAAGGCTTTTGTCGAGGGTGCCCCCAAGACCGTCAAGGAAGGCATCTCCAAGGACGACGCCGAGGCTCTCAAGAAGCAGATCGAAGAAGCCGGCGGCAAGGTCGAGATCAAGTAAGATATCCCCATATCAGCAAAAAGCAGGGAACGCGAGTTCCCTGCTTTTTTGCTGTCAAAAACCGGCCAACGCCGCTTTTTAAGAGGGCTTGCAGCCCGCTGCAGCGCACTCGCGCTTTGCACGAACACGTTTGCGGGTTGAGAGGTGTTTTTTCCGACGTACACGCCACCGGTAAAAATGATTTCACTTATTTCGCGTCTGTGGACGCGAAACTCTGCGAGGCTTTTTTGACACACTATAAAAGGACGGCTGATGCAGCTGATGCACTCAGCCGTCTTTTTTTGTATCTTTTTACTGTGCGACCTCTACCACGCGGACAACATTGCTGCTGTCGATGTAGACGGTGATCTTGCCGCCATAGCTCAGCGCGGCAGAGAGAGAGGAGAACCACTCACTCACCGCGGCGTTGTAGCACACCACATTCGCGCCGATCTCATACACCGTGCCGTTGAGCTGCAACAGCTTTTCCGAGCGGAAGGCGCTCATGGGCACGTTCTTCACGGCAGTGAGCACCACGCTGGCAGCGGCCTTCGTGTAACCGTACTCCTGACGGGCAGAGGGGATCACACCGCCCCACACAGTCTCGCCCGGCGTAAAGCCCGCGCAGAGATACTGGCTGCTGCCCATGGGGCTTTCTACCGTGACGACCGTATTGCTGGACGTCTCCCCGCCAAGCGAGCCGGTGGCCACGCTGTACGCGCTGACAAGGCCGTAGAGCATGCCCTTGCCGACCACATTTTCCAGCACCACGATGTCCACCTTGCCCAGGTCGTTGAGGTGGGCGTAGGTGACCTTGTCAGCGGGGACGCTGGCGGGCAGCTCACCAAGCGAGAGCGCGGTGAGCGCGCTGGTGCCCACACGCTCGTAGAGGCGCACGTCAGCGGCAAGCTGCTTGCTGCCGAGCGTGCCGTTGGAGGCGTTGAGCGTGCCGCTCACATCGGACGTGCCCAGTACACGCACAGTAAGGCCGCTGCCGTTCCCGGCGGTCACACTGACGAGCTTCCCATAGCACCCGGCGGGAATGTTGGCCCCCTCGGCGCACAGGTCGCTGAAAAGCTGCAGCGTGCCCGAACCGTCAGCGTAGCCGAGCAGTGTGCCTGCGCCGCTTTCGGAGATACCGGCAATCTTGCCGTCGACGGTGAAGAGGAAGGTATACGCCTTACCAATGCGGCAGGCGGCAAGCTGCGTCTGTGCAGCAGGAAGAACGGTGAACCAGCCGTCGCTCTCGGTGGAGCGCAGACCGTCGAGCTGAATGCGCTCGGGCGCGCTCACGCCGGGGTAGGCGTTTTTGTAGTAGGCACGCACGCGCTCGCTGCTGACGTAAAAGGCGTTGTCCGCCGCACGGTAGATGGCCACGTCATCCTTTTTAAGCCGGGAGGCGGAGATCGTTTCGCCGGACTTATAGATGCTGTAGTCCGTGCGGCCGGAGAGCAGATCAAAGCCCGCGGCGCTGCCGTTTTGCGAGACGATCACGGCATCCTGCGTGGAGGAGCTGTCGATGTGCAGCAGGGCGACCTCGCCGCTGCCGCTGAGCACGGCCAGCGCCGCAGTCCCGGCGCGCAGGAAGAGGAAACTGTCGGCATAGCTGCGTGACTCTGCGCCGTCGTAGAGCGCCACAGTGGAGGAAACAGGGTACACCGTACCGTCGCTGGCGGTGATGGCGGAGGCAGAGCACTTGCGGATCGTCAGCGCGACCACGCTGCTGCCCTCGTCGGGAAGATAGGCAATTGCCCCGCTCTTCGCCGAGAGGTCGAGCGCCTCGAAGCGGATGCCGCTGCCGCCGCCGGGCAGCACGCGCACGAACTTGCCGTAAAGCGCCTCGTCGGTCACGCGGGCAGAGGTGGTCAGCGCGCCGTAGAGCGTCACCACGCCGTCCACGCTGGCGCGGCCGATGAGCGTGCCATCCACGCTGCCGTCGCTCACCACACCGGCCACCTCACCGTTTTCGGTGAGCAGCAGCGTGACAAGGCTGCCGAGCGTGCACTTGGCCATGGCAGCGCGCGCGGTAGGCAGCACGTTGACGTACCCGCCGTCTGCGCCGGAGATCTGGCTGAGACAGACGCTTTCTGGCTTGGCGGCAGAGGGATAGCCGCTGGTGTAGTACGCGCTCACGCGGACGCTGCTCACGCGGATAGCGTTGTGCTCGGCATCGTAGGTGGCCACGTCATAGGCGCGCAGGTCGGACACACTGCACTCCAGCCCGTTGCGGTAGAGCAGGTAGTCCGTGCGCCCGGCCAGCGCGGCAAAGCCCGCGTCGCTGCCGTCTTGCGCCACGACCACCGCCGCGCTCACGCTGCCCAGCTCGCCGCCGAGCGTGCCGCCGTCCTTTTTGGCGGCAGTGAGGGCGTTGACAAACAGCTGTGCCGCCTGTGCGCGCGTAATGGTGCTGCTGCCGCGCAGGCTCAGGCCGTCGGTCAGCTTCACGTTGGCGGCGAGGACGAGATACCCGTCGGGCCACACGCCGCTGGTGTCGGCATCGGTGTAGCCGAGAAGGCGCATGAGGATGGTCACGGCGGAGCCGAAGTCGATGGCATTATCCGTGCCGAATTTACCGTTGGGCAAACCGTTGATGAGCTTGAGCTTGCGCACAGCGAGGTTTACATAACCTGAAGCCCAGTGGCTCGCACGCACGTCGGGGAAGATGGCCGTGGTGGTATAGCTTGCCACGTCGCTGCCCTCTCCGGCGAGCATCACGGTCATCTTGGTGAACTCAGCGCGGGTGAGGGTGTTGTTGGGGTTGAAGTTGCCGTAGTTGTCGCCATTGACCACGCCCATCTGGTAGAGCAGGTCGACGTTGCGCGCGGTCTCGGCATCGGTCACGTCGGGGAAAACACCCAGCGCCGCCGTAGGCACCGCGCACAGGCTCAGCGCCAGCGTGAGCGCGAGCAACAGGGAAAGAGCTCTTTTTTTCATGTTCTGTTCCTCCTTATTCCGCGCGCAGGGCCACGACCGGCTGAAGGCCGCTTGCCTTGATGGCGGGATACATACCAAAGATCACGCCGAGCCCCACCGAAAACGCGAACGCGCCGATGGTGATGGACGTGGCCGGGACGATGGACATGCCGTCAAGCAGCAATCGCCCGGCAAGATTCGTAAGACCGTAGCCTATGCCGATGCCGATCAGCCCGCCGAAGCCGCAGAGCATGGCCGCCTCCATCAGAAACTGCACCACGATGCTGCTGCGCTGCGCGCCGATGGCGCGGCGGATACCGATCTCGCGTGTGCGCTCGGTGACGGTGACGAGCATGATGTTCATGATGCCGATGCCGCCGACGAGCAGTGAGATGCCCGCGATGCCGCCAAGCACGAGGGAGAGCATGGTCATGTATTCGTTGTCGCTGTCCATCCACTCCTGGTTGCTGTAGGCGTAGCCCCAGCCGGTCTCGCCGTTTTTGGTGAGGGAGTTGATGTAGATCTGCACGCGGGCGATGACCTCCTTGACCGACTGCTTATCCTTGCACTTGATGCTGATCTCGCTGGTGTCGAAGCCCTGGTCGGGGTAGAAGCGGGTAATGGTGTAGGGCATGACGATGACGTTATCCAGCGACCAGGCGTTGTCGGGGTCCTTTTCGGCGTACACGCCCACCACGGTGAAGGGCTTGCCGCCGATGGTGAGCACCTTGCCGATCGGGTCGGAGTAGTCAAAGAAGTTCTTTGCTGCCCGCGCGCCGAGCACGCACACGGTGTTGTAGTTCTTAATGTCCAGATAGCACAGGTCGCGCCCCTTGGCGATGGTAAAGTTGTTGCAGGCGGAATACTGCTCGCTGCCGAGGTAGAGGTTGGGCGAATATTCCATGGAGTCGGAGCTCTTCGCGCCGTATTTTACCGTAAGCCCCCAGGCGTAGGAGTTGGGCGTGATGCCCACCACCAGATCGCCCATGCTCTGGCAGTAATCGCGCAGGATGTCGTACATGCTCTCGTTGCTGTAGTAGAGGTAGCCGTAGGCTTCCACCTTGTTGGTGCCCTGGCTTTCGTAGTACTCACGCTGCTTCTGGTTGGAACCGTTGAGCGTGGCCACGATGGTCATCACCGAGGCGATGCCGATGATGATGCCGAGCATCGTGAGAAATGAGCGGCCCTTTTTCGCCAGAATGGACTTGACCGCCATTTTGAATGCCTGCCCGATCTTCATAGCCAATCCACCTCCTGCGGATGATCCTCGATGATCTTGCCGTCCGACAGGCGCACGATGCGCCGCGCCGTGGCAGCGATGCCGTTGTCGTGCGTGATGAGCAGGATGGTGCTGCCCTCGCGGTTGAGCTTCTGCAAAAAGGCCAGCACCTCCAGACCCGTCTTTGAGTCGAGCGCGCCGGTGGGCTCATCCGCCATGATGATGGGCGGATGGGTGGCGATGGCACGGGCGATGGCCACGCGCTGCTGCTGTCCGCCGGACATCTCGGCGGGCTTGTGCTTCGCGCGTTCGGCAAGCCCCACGCGCGCAAGCGCCTCGCGTGCCATGTCGCGCCGCTTCGACGGGCCGATGCCCTGATACACCAGCGGCAGCTCCACGTTTTCCAGCGCCGTGAGCGCCGGGATCAGGTTGTAGCCCTGGAAAATAAATCCGATCTGCTTGTTGCGGATAAGGGAGAGCTGCTTATCCGTCATGTCGCCTACGTCCTGCCCGTCGAGCAGGTATTCCCCGTAGGTCGGCACGTCCAGACAGCCCAGCACGTTCATCATCGTCGACTTGCCCGAGCCTGAGGCACCCGCGATGGCGACAAACTCGCCCCGGTCGATGCACAGGCTCACGCCGTCGAGCGCACGCACCTCACTCTCCAGCCCTTCGCCGTAGATCTTATATACGTCTTTGATCTCGATCAGCATAGGCATTACCACGCACTCACGTTCATCATGCTCGTGTAGACCTCCGCGCCCTCCTCGAGACCGCTGGTGATCTCCACGCTGTAGGTGTCGGAAAGCCCAGTCTCCACCGGCACGGGCCAGAAGCCCTCGGGGATCTCCTCGCCGAAGCTGTCGCCCAGATCGATGGCGTTTTCGGGGCGCTCGGGCGCGCGCACGAACACCACGCTGCTGCTCACGCCCTCGCCGGTGTCGATGTAGCGCACACACTGGATGGGGATGAGCAGGCAGTTTTCGCTCTGGCTGGCGGCGAAGCTGTATTCCACATAGCTGCCGCTCATGAGAAGGCTGTCATAGTTATCCACGGTGATGACCACCGGGAACACCGACGAGCCGCTGCCGTACTCGCCGGAGAGGCTGACGCTCTCCACCATACCGAAGGTGGTGTTGCCCCACTGGTTGATGTCGACCATCATGCCCTGCTTGATCTGCGAGACGTGCATCTCGTCGATGTTGGCGTTGATGACCATGGTGCTCGTGTCGGAGATGTTCACCGCCACGGTGCCCGCAGGCGCCTCCATGCCCTCGTAGATACCCAGCGACATCACCGTGCCGTCGATGGGCGCGATGCCGTTGAGCGCGTCAAGCGCGGACTGTGCCTCGTCCACAGCCTTCTTCTTGCTCTCGGCCGACTCCTCCAGCGCGGTCACGGCGTCCTCCACGCTCTCTACTGCAACGCCCACCAGCTTTTCGCCGGAGGTCACGCCGCTGTAATCGTAGAGACTTGCCGAGGAGACCGTGCCGCTGACTCTGGCGGTGATCTCCTCCGTGCGGGAGAAGGCCAGTGTGCCGGACTCGTAGGGGTACACCGACTCGCCCGACGCAGTGGTCAGCACGGCTGTGGCCGCCATGCCCTCGGTGAGCGAGCCGGGATTGGCGATGCTGAACACCACCTCAAAGAGCTTGGAGCCCTCCGCGCTCACGCGGCGCACCTTGTGGATCTCGCTGACCTTGCCGTCCACCTGCGCCATCGCGGAGGGGATGGAGATGGCCGCCTTCTGCCCCACGCGGATGTCGTTTTCATAGGCGTAGCTGAAGTACAGCGACAGCGTGAGCGTCTGGTCATCGACGATGGTGGCGATGCGCGTGCCGGCGATGAGCTCGTCGCCCGCCTTCAGCTTTGCCACGTCCATCAGCATGCCGGAAAAGGGCGCGCGCACGTTGGGGTCGTTGACGGCCTCGCGCATTTCCTCCAGCTCGCGCAGGGCAAGGTCGTACTGCTTCTGCGCGTCGGCAAGCGCCTTTTCGGCCTTGGTGCTGTCCACGCTGTAGAGCTGCTGTCCGGCGGTGACAAGCTCGCCCTCGCTCACAAGCACCTCCTTGACGAGACCGCCGTTGATGAGGGTAAGGCTGTCGCTGTTTTTGGCCAGCGCCACGCCGCTGCCTGACACCGTACTGGTGATCGAGCCGATATAGGCGAAGTCGGTGAGATATTCGCTCTCACCGCCATTTTCTCCGCCGCCGGAGAACTTCTTCCACGCAAACGCACCGCCGCCGAGCAGCGCGAGCACCAGCACCCATGTAATGATACGCTTGATGATGTGCTTTTTGTTCTTCTTTTTCTTCTTCGGCCCCGGAGACGCGGGTGTCTCGCTGAACACAGCACCCGTGTCTGCTGCGTCAGTGGCCGGAGCGACCGGATTTTCCTTTAACTCTGCCATGATAAAAACCTTCCTTTGCTTTGCATTACCCCGCGTCGGGGCTGTTGAGCCTACTATACCACATCCGCAGCGAATAAGTCGTTAACAAAAGGTTACAATTGGTTACAAACCGGTAACAGTCCGCCGCAGCGTGCTACCCCTGAGACGAAGCGGGGAGGAGAAAAGTTCCCGCGGGAAAACAAAAAGAGACAGGGAGCCCGCATCCTCTGCCTCTTCACTACATCAAAAAAAGGACGGCTGCGTGCAGCAGCCGTCCTTTTTGTATCCTGCGCGCCGATTTACGCCTCGCCCGCCGCGCTCAGCGCGACCTCGAAGCTCTTCACGCTCTGCGCGTCGCCCTCTAC
>CAYPLM010000090.1:0-6999 GCA_964411575.1 uncultured Oscillibacter sp.
CGGGCATCGTGCTCGACACGAAGAACTTCACCATGCGCACCGGCGGGCGCACCTTTGAGGCGGCGGCCTTCCTGCGCCGCGCGGGTGCCGACACCACCGATGTGCAGCGCCTGTTCCAAAGCGACTTGCAGGGCATGCTTGAGCGCTACGACATCATCCGCCACGCTGAGATGGTCCACGGCGACGTGGCCGTGGCCGCCGTGGAGGAGGAGACCGACCGCGTCACCGCCGCGAAGGCTGCCGACGAGCTTTTGACGCTGCGCGGCGTGCGCGCGTCGGTGGTGGTGTTCCGCCACGGCGCGGGGGTCAACGTCTCCGCCCGCTCGCTCGGTGAGGTGAACGCGCAGGTCATCCTCGAAAAGCTGGGCGGCGGCGGCAACTCCACCGGCGCCGGGGCGCAGGTGCCCGACGCCACGGTGGACGAGGTGCGCGCAAGGATCATTCAGGCCATCAACGAATATTTTGAAGGATAAGAAAAGAGGTAACACAACATGAAGGTCATTTTACAGCAGGACGTGAGAGGCCAGGGCAAGAAGGGCCAGCTGATCGACGCGGCGGAGGGCTACGCCCGCAACTATCTGCTGCCGCGCAAGCTTGCCATCCCTGCCACGACCGATGCCATCAACACCATGAACCTCAAGGAGAAGGCGCGCCGGGCCGAGCAGGCCGCCGCGCGTGCCGCCGCTGAGGAAACGGCCAAAAAGCTCAAGGACGTTACTGTGAAGATCGCCGCCAAGGGCGGCGCGGGCGGCAAGCTGTTCGGCGCAGTCACCGGCAAGGAGATCTCCGAGGCGCTGAGCAAGCAGTATTCTCTGGACGTTGCCAAGCAGAAGCTCGTGCTTGATGAGCCGATCAAGGCGTTTGGCACCTACGAGGTGAAGGTCAAGCTCGGCTTTGAGGTCAACGGCACCGTGCGCGTGAGCGTGGTGGAGGAGTAACAAAGGAAGGGAGGACGCAGCCATGGCAGACGAGGAGCTGTTATACCGACAGGCGCCGCACTCGCTCGAGGCGGAACAGGCTGTGCTCGGCTCGATGCTCATCGACGCGGAGTGTATCAAGGACGTGATGGAAAAGCTGCGTCCGGACGACTTTTACCTGCGGCAGAACCGCGAAATTTTTGAAACGATTTTAAGCATGTTCCTCTACTCCCGCCCCATCGACGGCGTGACTGTCGCGGGCGAGATGGAGAAAAACGGCACGTACGACCCCAACTCCACGCGCGGCTATCTGGTGCAGCTGATGGAGGTCACCCCCACCAGCGCCAACGTGATGGAGTACGCCGACATCGTGCGCGACAAGGCGCTGCTGCGCGCGCTGAACACCGCCGCCGGTGAGATCACCGCCATGGTGCAGGACGGCGTGGGCGGCGCGGGGGTCGTGCTGGACGCTGCCGAGCAGAAGATCTACGCCGTGCGCCGCGGGCGCAGCGCGCAGGGCATGGAGAGCATCGGCGTGGTGCTGCAGGGCGTGCTGACGCATATCGGCGAGCTTTCCGCCAGCGGCGGAAAGGTGCTGCCGGGGCTCTCCACGGGCATTTCCTCGCTCGACGACAAGATCTCCGGCCTCAACAAAAGCGACCTTGTGCTTCTCGCCGCGCGCCCCGGTATGGGTAAGTCGAGCATTGCGCTGAATATGCTTTACAATGTGGCGCGCCAGTCGGGCAAGGCGGTGGCGATGTTCTCACTGGAAATGTCCGCCGAGCAGCTGGCCATGCGCATCCTCTCCAGCGCGGCGATGGTCGAGCTCAAGCGCCTGATCACCGGCAACCTGCGCGAGAGCGACTGGGATAAGATCGCCTCCGCCGTGGTGCAGCTGTCCGCGCTGGATATCCGCTTTGACGACAATCCGCTGCTCACCGTGGCCGATATGAACGCAAAGTGCCGCCGCATCGAGAACCTCGGGCTGGTGGTCATCGACTATCTGCAATTGATGACCTCCTCCGGCAGCAAGGGCTACAGCAACGACAACCGCCAGCAGGTGGTCAGCGATATTTCGCGTATGCTCAAGATCATGGCCAAGGAGCTGCAGGTGCCTGTGCTGTGCCTGAGCCAGTTGTCGCGTGCCAACGAAAAGCGCGACGACAAACGCCCCATGCTCTCCGACCTGCGCGAGTCCGGCGCCATTGAGCAGGATGCCGACATCGTCCTGTTCCTCTACCGCGACGACTATTACAACGAGGATTCGGAAAAGCATAATATTGCAGAATGTATTATCGCCAAGAACCGACACGGCGAGACCGGCAAGGTCGAGCTGCGCTGGATGCCCGAGTATACCACCTTCACGGCGCTGGAAAACCGCTATGACGGCGACGTGGACTGAGCTTCCCCGCGCCGGGGAGGCAGTGGCGCGGCTGCTGCGGCAGGATACGCCCGTGCTCGTGGCCGTATCAGGTGGGCTGGATTCGATGTGCCTGCTGCATTTTCTGCACGAAAACGGGCAGGCTGTTGCCGCAGCGCATTTTGACCACCGTCTGCGCCCGACGTCCGGGGAGGACGCGGCATTTGTGCAGGCGTGGTGCGCGCAGCGCGGCATCCGCTTCTATCTTGGCAGCGGCGACGTGCGCGCCGCCGCGCGCGAGCACGGCTGGAGCCTTGAGGAGGCTGCGCGCCGTCTGCGCTATGCGTTTCTGCGCAGCACCATGCGTGCTGCGGGCTGCGCGTGCATCGCCACGGCGCACCATCTGGACGACAATGCCGAGACCGTGCTGTTCAACCTCGTGCGCGGAACAGGCGTGGCAGGGCTTTGCGGCATGCGCGAGCGGCAGGACGACCTCGTGCGCCCCTTTCTGGGGCAGACGCGCGAGGAGCTGGCGGCCTACGCTGTGCGGCACGGTGTGCCCTGCGTGCAGGACGACACCAATTTTGACGCGGACGCCGCCGCGCGCAACCGCATGCGCCTTCGTGTGCTGCCGGAGCTCAGGGTGATCAACCCGCGTGCCGCTGAGCACATCTGCGCCGCCGCGCGCACGCTTGCGCAGCTTGACGACGCGCTCGAACGCGAGGCACAGCGCCGCAGCGCCGCCGCACGGGTGCAAAACGATGCCGTGTCGCTTCCGCGCCGTGCGTTGTTCGACGCGCCGGAGAGCGTGCGCGCGAGGCTGCTGCTGTGCCTTTTTGATGCGCTGGGCGCGCCGCGTGCCGACATTGGCCGCGTGCACCTCGCCGCCGCGCAGGAGCTTGCCGAAAGCCCACGCCCGGACGGGCAGGTGTCGCTTCCGGGCGGACTTCGCCTGCGGCGGAGCGGGGAGACACTTTTTTTAGAGCGCGTGCGGCAGCTTCCGTGCGCGCGGCTTGAACCGCGCGTCCCCCTGCGCTGGGGCGGATACGAGCTGACGCTTCTGCCTGCGCCGCAGGGCGAGGGCATTGCCCTGTGCAAAACGGAGCAGCCGATCTTCGTCGCGCCGTGTGCGCCGCAGGCGCGGCTCACGCTTGCCGGAGGCCGGGGCGCGCGCAGCGTCAAGCGCCTGTGTGTGGATCGCGGCATTTCTCCCGCGCAGCGCGATATGCTGCCGATGCTCGTCGTCGGCGGACAAACAGCGGCAGTGTGGCCGTTGGGCACGGACATGGCCTTTCTCCCGCAGGGGGAGACGTCGGTGTTCGTGCGCATTCAAACCGTCATAGCTGCGGCCGATGCGCCGCCTGTGTGATACGAAGGAAAAAAGAAAGGGAAAGATCATGGAAAAAAGCATGTTGGAGCAGGACATCCTGAAGGTGCTCTACAGCGAGGAGCAGATCAAAACGCGCGTCAATGAGCTCGGCGATGCGCTGTACGAAAGGTTTGAGGGGCGCAACCCGCTGTTTCTGGGCGTGCTGAAGGGCAGCTTTATCTTCATGGCGGACATCGTGCGCGCCTGCCAGGTGAAAAGCGACATCGAGTTCATCGCCGTTTCCTCCTATGCAAACGGCACGGCGTCGAGCGGCGTGGTGCAGATCACGCACGACCTGCAGCAGGATATTACGGGGCGCGAGATCGTGGTCATCGAGGACATTCTCGATTCCGGCAATACGCTCTTCTTCCTCAAAAACTATTTCAAGACAAAGGGCGCAAAGAGCGTGACCATTGTCACGCTGCTCGACAAGCCCTCCCGCCGCGCCAAGCCCATCACCGCTGATCTTGTGGGCTTTGAAGTGCCGGACGAGTTCGTGGTGGGCTACGGGCTGGACTTCGCGCAGGAGTACCGCAACCTGCCCTATATCGGCGTGCTCAAGCCTGAGGTCTACGCCAAAAAGTAAGAGGAAAAAGGCGGGCAAACCGCCTTTTTCCTTCCAAAACTTTCCTGAAAGGAGCGCAAAGCGTGACAAATACAAAAAAGTCGGGCGGGGTGCTGCTGACGATGCTGTTCTGCCTGGGACTGCTGACGGCGTATTTCGTGGTCGGCGCGGGCAAGGCACAGCAGCCCGCCTTTTCCGAGGTGGTCAGCCTTTTCGAGCAGGAGAAGGTCGCCGCCTTCGAGCTCAAGGACGGCACGCTCAAAATGGACGTGCGCATGGACGACGGTAGCATTTCCGTGGTGCGCCGCGAAATGGCCGACTATCAGCTCTTCTACGATCAGCTGGGCGCACTGGTGCGCGAGCAGGCCGAGTCGGGCGTGATCCTCTCCTATGAGTACCCCACGGGCGATGAGACAAACTATCTTGCGGCGTTTTTGCCCTATGTGCTGGTCATCGCGGCGGCCATCGCGATGTGGTACTTTCTCTCTGCGCGCGGCAATACCGGCGGTGGGGACGACCGCATGGCCAAATTCGGCCTTGCGCGTGTGCGCGGCGCGGGCGACCTGAAAACGCCCGTCACATTTGCCGACGTGGCCGGTGCGGACGAGGAAAAGGAGGAGTTGCGCGAGGTAGTGGAGTTCCTGCGCGACCCTGAGCGTTTCCTTGCACTCGGCGCGCGCATCCCCAAGGGCATTCTGCTCGTCGGCCCTCCGGGCACGGGCAAAACGCTGCTGGCCAAGGCCGTGGCCGGTGAGGCGGGCGTGGGCTTTCTGTCGATCTCCGGCTCCGACTTCATGGAGATGTATGTGGGCGTGGGCGCAAGCCGCGTGCGCGACCTGTTCGAACAGGCGAAAAAGGCTGCGCCGGCCATCGTATTCATCGATGAGATCGACGCCGTGGGACGTCAGCGCGGCACGGGCCTTGGCGGCGGCCACGACGAGCGCGAGCAGACGCTCAACCAGCTGCTCGTGGAGATGGACGGCTTCGGCTCCAACGAGGGCGTGGTGGTGCTGGCAGCCACAAACCGCGCCGATATTCTCGACCCCGCGCTCACGCGCCCCGGCCGCTTTGACCGCCGGGTGTATGTGGGCTATCCTGACATTCGCGGGCGCGAGGCCATTTTGAAGATCCACACGGCGCAAAAGCCGCTTGCCGAGGATGTGTCGCTTGCCGAGGTGGCGCAGGCCACGGGCGGCTTCACCGGTGCGGATCTGGAAAACCTGTGCAACGAGGCGGCGCTGCTGGCCGCCCGCCGCGGGGAGAAGATGCTCACCATGAGTGACTTCCACGAGGCCGAGCTCAAGGTAATCGCCGGGCCGGAAAAGCGCTCGCGCGTGGTCTCGCCGCACGAGCGGAGGCTGACGGCGTATCACGAGGCGGGGCACGCGGTGGTCATCGCGCAGCTGCCCACGCACGACCCGGTGCACCAGATCTCCATCATCCCGCGCGGAGAGGCGGGCGGCATGACGGTCTCGCTGCCACAGGAGGACAGAAGCTACCAGTCCCGCCGCTCGATGGAGGAGCAGATCGTCTCGCTTCTGGGCGGGCGCGTGGCCGAAAAGCTGATGCTCGACGACATTTCCACCGGCGCGTCCAACGACCTGCAGCGCGCCACTGCGCTGGCGCGGCGCATGGTGACGGTGTACGGCATGAGCGAAAAGCTGGGCGCGTTGTCGCTGGACAACGGACAGGATGAGGTGTTTCTCGGACGCAGTATGGGGCACAGCCGGGGCTACTCCGAGCAGACCGCCGCCGTAGTGGACGGCGAGGTGAAGAGCATCGTCGACGCGGCGTTTGTCCGCTGTGAGGCCATCCTTGCGGAAAAACGCGCGGCGCTGACTGCCGTGGCTGAATATCTGCTCGCGCACGAGACCATGTCCGCAGCGGAATTTACCCGTGTGCTGGAAGAAAACAGAGAATAACAAAAAAGGGGAGACAGTCACACGGCTGTCTCCCCTTTTATTGTGCTTTGCTTTATTCCGTTTTGATGCCGCGGCGGGCGAACTCGTCCACCAGCAGCGAAAGCTCGTTGGGCAGGCTCATCGGCTCGCCGCAGAACTTGATGGCGTTGGCTACGTCCTTGAGGCCGTTGCCCGTAACCACGGAGACCACCGTGTCGTCTGCGCCCAGAATACCCTGCTCGCACAGCTTCTTCACGCCCGCTGTGCCCGTCACGCCTGCCGGTTCGCCGAACACGCCGCAGGTCTGGCCCAGCAGCTTCTGCGCGGCCATGATCTCCTCGTCGGTGACGTTGACGACGATGCCGTTGGACTCGCGGATGGCCATGAGCGCCTTGTCGGCGTTGCGCGGCACACCCACGGCGATGGAGTCGGCAAGGGTGTTTTCCTCCATCGGGAACCATTCCTCGCCCGTGGCGATGGCGCGGTTGATGGGGTGGCAGCCCTCGGCCTGCACGGAGATCAGGCGGGGCAGCTTATCGATAAAGCCGATGGCGTAGAGGTCCTTGAGACCCTTCCAAACGCCCGCGATGGTGCATCCGTCACCCACGGAGATGGCGAGGTAGTCGGGCATTTTCCAGCCGAGCTGCTCAGCGATCTCGAGCGAGACGGTCTTTTTGCCCTCGCTGAGGTAGGGGTTGATGGCGGCGTTGCGGTTGTACCAGCCGTACTTTTCGATGGCCTTTTTGGAAAGCTCAAAGGTCTGCTCGTAGTCGCCCTGCACGCTGATGACGTTTGGCGCAAACGGCATCCGCGGGCAGGGCGGCTACGGGCAGGCCGTTGAGCTTTCCAAAAAGGCCAGCGAAAAGTACGGCTGGTGCAACCGCAAC
>CAYPLM010000091.1:0-6966 GCA_964411575.1 uncultured Oscillibacter sp.
AGAGAAAAATTTTTGGGAGGATTTCCATGATCCAGGACATCGAGCCGAAGCATTTGTACAATGAGTGGCGCGTGGACGCCGTGCCCACTGCGGCGAGCCGCGTGGTGCAGCTGTGCGGGCGCAAACTGCTCTGCCGCCTCGACGAGGACAACACGCTCACCTATCCCACGCGCGACCGCTTTGCCGCCGAAGCAGATGAGGCGTTCACCTATCTTTTCCGCGTGGACGAAGAGGAGTATTTTCTCCTGCGCGACGAGAGCGAGCGCGCGCTCAGCGGCTTTTCCTACCACGACGTGGGGCTGTTCCGCACGGCGCAGCCGCGTGAGCGCGCCTATGCCGCTGCCACGGCGTGGCATCTGGTCAGCTGGTATCGCGACGCGCGCTATTGCGGGCACTGCGGTACGCCCACCGTGCACGACCGCGCCGAGCGCATGATGCGCTGCCCCAAGTGCGGTAATATGATCTTCCCGCGCATCAACCCGTCGGTGATCGTGGCCGTGACGCACGGGGACTACCTGCTGCTCACGCAGTACGCCAATCGCCCCGGCGCAAAGCGCACGGCACTCATCGCGGGCTTCACCGAGATCGGCGAGACGTTTGAGCAGACTGTGCACCGCGAGGTGATGGAGGAGGTTGGGCTGCGCGTGAAGAACCTGCGCTACCACCGCTGCCAGCCCTGGGGCACCAGCGGCAATATCATGATGGGCTACTGGTGCGAAGTGGACGGCGACGACCACATCCACCTCGACGCGTTTGAGCTGGCCGACGGCGCATGGGTCAGCCGCGACGAGCTGCGCGCGACCTACACCGACACCGGCGTGAGCCTGACGGGCGAGATGATCGGCCTGTTTGCCGCCGGAAAAGAGCCGAAATAAACAACGTCCCTCTCCATGCCGCAGCGCGGGGAGGGACATTTTTTCGTGTTGTTGCACGTCAGCGTGCAGCGGCGGCACGGCGGTGCGCAGAGGTGAAATGCCCCAAGGGGCAACCTCTGGAAGCGCCTGCGTTTCCTTTTGAGCAAAAGGAGAGCTTTGTCATGACAAAAACCACCAATCTCAAGCTGCCACAGTGGGCGGCGGACGACCCCATTCTGCGCACGGATTTCAACAGCGCCTTCGCTGCCCTCGACGCCGCCTGCGGCAACTGCCGCATTGCTGTCGGCAGCTATACCGGCACCGGGGCGTGCGGCGCGCAGCACCCCACCACGCTCAAGCTGCCCTTCGCGCCGCGCATCGTGTTTCTCATCGGCGAGGCCGAGCCGCACAACAACATCCCTGTCTACCATATCCTCCTCCGCCCGCTGAGCACCATGAACCTCATGCTCAACTACGGGGGCAGCGTCACCTGGAGCGAGGACGGCGTGAGCTGGTACAACGAAGAGGAGTACCAGCTCAACCGCAGCGGCGTGACCTACCATTACATCGCGCTGGGCTAAAGTGTCCAAAACGGCGATACCTGGTGATAAAAGCCGGGTATCGCCGTTTTTTTGTTCATGCTGGATGCCGGGGATGCTCGCGCGCTGCATGTCAGGCTGCTTTTTTGCTTCGTGCCATTTCCCGACATTCTTCTGTCCTGTCCGCGTCTACAATGACGGCACACCAACGAAAGGAGGGACAGGCCATGCCGGGACACGCGCTTGTCCACAACAGAAGATCGGCGGAGCGGGCAGCAGGCTGTGCGCTGCGCTTTTTGCTCTGCGCGCTGCTCACAGCCGCGCAGCTGCGCGGGGGCTACGCGCCCTTTGCGCTGGGCTTTATGGCGGCGGCGGGTGCAGGTGTGGGCGGACTGGCGGCGCTTTTCGGAGCGCTTTTGGGCGCGCAGCTGTTTCTCGATTTTTCGCAGGGACTGCGCTTTCTTGCCGCGTCGCTGCTGCTGTACACGGCCAACAACGCCTTTGCCGGGGCGAAAGCGGCGGAGAGGCGTCTTTTCTGGCCGCTGATGACGGCGGGGCTCACCGTCTCGGTGGAGGCGGTGTACCTTTTGCAGGCGGGCGCGGAGCAGGCAGCGTATCTTCTGCTGGCGCTGTGTCTGGCTGCGCTTTCGGCGGCGGCCTATCGCGTTGTGCTCATGGGCAGGGCGGAGAGCGAGCGACAGCGCCTTGCCGCGCGGCTGACGGCTGCTGTGGGCATTCTGACGGCGCTGTCCTCCGTGCAGACGGCGGCGGGCTTTGCGCCGGGGCGTGCGGCGGCGATGCTTTTTGTGATGTGCGCGGCGTACAGGCGCGGTGAGGCCGGGGCGCTGGGCACGGCGCTGTGCGTGGGGCTGGCGATGGATCTTACCGCACGCGACGGCGCATTTCTGTACGCCGGGGTGTACGGTGCGGCTGCGGCGGTGATGAACCTGCGGCGCAGAGGGCGGCGCGCCACGGCAGCGGCGCTGTTCCTTTTGCCCACGACACTACTGGCGCTGGGGATGGAGACGCAGCGCGCGCTCGTGCTGCTGTATGAGGCGGCGCTGGCAGCGCTGGTGTTTCTGGCCGTGCCGCAGCGCTGGCTTTCGGCGCAGCGCCCGCTGCCCGCTCCGGACAACGCCGCACAGGAGGAAGCTGCTGAGAGATCGTCCCTGCGCCGCTCGCTCGAGCAGTCGGCGGCGGCCTATCGCGAGCTCTATGACAGTGTGGCACACGCGCCCACGCCGGAGGAGGAAAACCCCGCTGCACTTTTTGACCGCGCGGCGGAGCAGGTATGCGCGTCCTGCCCGCGCTGCGGCGCGTGCTGGCAGGGCGGCTACGCGCGCACGTTCTCTGCGCTCAACGCTGCGGCGGAGACACTGCTGCGGCGTGGGCAGGGGACGGGGGAGGATTTTCCGCGGGATTTTGTGGAGCGCTGCGTGCGCTTCCCGCGCTTTTTGGAGGCGGTGAACGCCGAGCTTGCGGCGTATCTTCTGCGGCGGCAGTACCGTCTGCGCCTCCGTCAGACGCAAACGCAGGCCGCCGCGCAGTATGCGCAGGTGAGCGAGCTGCTGCACAGCACCGCTGGGCGGCTGGACGCGCCGGCCTTTGCCGCGCCGCTTTTGCCCTATCGCATGGGACTTGCGCTGCGTCCGAAGGAGGGCGAGGCCGTCAGCGGCGACACGATGACCCACTTTGAAACAGAGGCGGGCGAGCTTTGCCTGCTGTTGTCCGACGGCATGGGCTGCGGCGATGCGGCGCGGCGCGAGTCGGCGCTGGCCGTGCGGCTGATGGAGCGCTTTTTGTGCGCGGGCATTGCGGCTGCGGCGGCGCTGAAAACGCTCAACAGCGCCTTTTCGCTGCGCGCCGAACGCTCGGGCAGCTTCACCACGCTCGACCTTGCGGTGCTTTCGCTGCGCACGGGCGAGGCGGCGGTGTACAAATACGGCGCAGCGCCCTCCTATATCAAAAAGAACGGACGCGTGCGGCGCATCCGGGGCGCGTGTCTGCCTGCGGGATTGCAGCGCGACGACGGTGAGGCGGAGGCGACGCGCCTGCGTCTGGAGGGCGGAAGCTTTTTTGTGATGGTCTCCGACGGTGTGGCAGACGCGGGTGACGACGAATGGCTTCAGGACCTTCTGGCCGGGTGGAGCGGGAGCGACCCGCAGCAGCTCGTCAGCGCCATTCTTTCCGACAGCCGCGCGCACCGGGGCGTCTCGGACGACGCCAGCGCGCTGGCCGTGTATCTGGAGGAGAACGTGTGAAGGCGGGTATGGTTTGCACTGCTCTGGGGCATACTTGGGATGAAATGATTTCCAGAATGGAGTGATCGCAAGCATGGTCAGGGGAACCTCCCGCCGGGTGATCGTGGTAGAATCGCCCGACACCAATCTTTTTGAACAGGCCATTTTCATCGTGCGCAACGACGCCGTGGGGCGCGACGGCGTGACCGCGCAGCAGCTTGTCAGCGAAGCCTGCCGCGTGGCAAAAAGCTGCGCGCAGAGCGGCGGAAGGCGGCCTCTGCTGCGCCGGGGTGCGCTGTGGCTGTGGTGTGCCAGCGGCGCAGGCGTGGCCGCGCTGATCTGGCTTTTGAGCGCACTGATATAACAAGGGCACGCTGCAAAATCGCGATTTTGCAGCGTGCCCTGTTATCTGTTGTGGATAGTTTCTTTTAGAGCTTTGCCTTCAGATCCTCGAGCGCGGCGGTGGCGGCCTCCTCGAACGAGGGGTGAGGACGCATGGCGGCGAGCAGCTGCTCGACCGTCAGGCCGTTGGCGACTGCCTGGGCAAAGCCGCCGATCATGTCGCTGGAGTGCTCGCACATCAGCTGCGCGCCAAGCAGCACATGCGTTTCCGCGTGCGCCACAAACTTCATGAAGCAGCGGCCGGGGTCGGCGATGAGCGTTTTGGCGTTGTCGAACATCACATGCTTGCCCACCCTGACGGGGATGCCCGCCTCCTTCGCCTCGGCTTCGGTGAGGCCGACGACGGCGATTTCGGGGCGGCAGTAGATGCAGCTGGGCACGGCGTTCATGTTGACCTGCGCGTCCACGCCGCAAAGCTGCTCAACACAGACGATGCCCTGCGCAGTGGCCACATGCGCCAGCTGGATCTTCGACGACACGTCGCCGATAGCGTAGACGTGGGGCAGACTCGTTTCATAGTGCTCGTTCACAGCGATGCTGCGGCGGTTCATCTCCACCGAAACGCCGTCGGCAAACAGCCCGTCGCAGTAGGCGCGGCGGCCGATGGCGCACAGCACGGCTTCGCCCGCGGCAGCACCGTCGGCGCCCTTGCAGGTGTAGTGCACGGCGATGTCGTCGCCGTCGCGCTCCACATGCTGCACCATGGCGTTGGTGATGACCTTGACGCCCTGCTTTTTGAGGATGAGGGCGAGGTTCTGCCCCAGCTCCTTATCCATGTTGGGAAGCAAACGGTCCATGCCCTCGATCACCGTCACCTCGCAGCCGAGGTCGGCGTAGAAGGTGGCAAACTCGATGCCGATGACACCGCCGCCGATGATGACGATGGAGCGATACAGACGGTCACAGCCCTCGAGCAGCTCGTCGGATGTCATGGCCAGCTCGAGGCCGGGGATGGGCGGACGCGCGGGCACGGAGCCGGTGGCAACGAGGATGTCGTCACAGGTGTAGTCCTGCGCCGAACCGTCGGCAGCCGTCACGCGCACGCAGCCGCTGCCGGTGATGAGCGCGGTGCCGCGCAGCAAATCGACTTTGGCGGACTTGAAAAGCGACTCGATGCCGGAGGATAGCTTCTGCGAAATTTCGCGCTTGTAGGCGAAGATCTCCTCCATGTTGGCGGAGATATCGGCAGTATGCACACCGCAGTGCGCGCCGTTTTTGGCATCGCGATAGATTTGAGAGGAGTGCAGCAGCGTTTTGGTGGGGATGCAGCCGCGGTTGAGGCAGGTGCCGCCCGCCTCGCGCTTTTCCACCACGGCGACCTTTTTGCCCAGCTTCGCCGCGCGCAGCGCAGCCTCGTACCCGCCGGGGCCCGCGCCGATGACGATGAGTTGATAATCAGCCATAATCCATTCTTTTCCTTATTTAAATATCCTGCGCGCGCAAAAGGTCGCACAGGTCGCTTGCGTAGGGGGCGCAGACCGCCGTTTCGTTCACGCGCGTGCAAAGCGCGTCCACCATGAAGCGGCAGCCGCGCAGTGCGTCGGAAAGCGGCGCGGCAAAGCGCTCGTCCAGCGCATCGGTGTATACCGCTGCGTCGGTGCATACGCCGCCCTCCACGGCCAGCGCCAGCGTCACCTCGCCCCACGAAAAGCGCTGCGCGCACGAAAACGAGAACGGCACGCTCTTGCCGTACACCCACGCGTAGTCCGCAAAACGCGCCGTGCGCCGTGCGAGCTCCTGCGCGTCAAGCTCGGCCTCGTGCAGCGTCTGCACGGGAAGGCCATAGACCGTCTGGAAGGCAGCAAGCATCGCGTCTGCCATGGCATCCACCGTCAGCCCCGGCGCAAGCTCACTTAAATTGACCACGCGTGACCGTACGGACGAAACGCCCTTGCTTGCAAGCTTCGCCTGCGAGGGGGCGAGGTACTTGCCGAGGTTTGCCATGTCCACGTTGATGAGCAGCGTGCCGTTGTGGAACGAGCGGCCGTGGTGCGAGTAGAACGAGTTGCCAGAGAACTTGCGCTCGCCGGACAAAATGTCGTTCCGGCCGGAAATTTCCGCCGGCACGCCCAGCAGGCGGCATGCCTCCACGATCACGCTCTGCTGGCGGCGCAGGTCGTAGTCCGGCGTGCGCACGGCGAAGGTGAAGTTGAGGTTTCCCAGGTCGTGGTACACCGCGCCGCCGCCGGAGAGACGGCGGACTAAGTGCCCGCCGTCGCGTTCGAGCTCCGTGGTGCGGCATTCCTGCCACGCGTTCTGGTTGCGGCCGATGACAACCGTGTGCCTGTTTTGCCAGAGGTAGAGGATGCACGTCCCCTCCTCTGCGGTTTCGGTGAGATACTCCTCGATGGCGAGGTTTCTGTGGGGGTCAAAGCCCTCGCCACGAAGAAATTGCAGGCGCGTAATCATACGAAAGCGTAGCGCAGCACCATGTTGCGCGCAGCGCCCACCTCGTCCAGACGGCGCACGGGCGTGTGCAGCGGCGCAGCGTGCAGCGCGTCGGGGTCGGTACAGGCGAGGTCATAGAGCTTGCAGTACACGTCGCAGGCGGCGTCGAGCGTCTCCTTGTCCTCGGTCTCCGTGGGCTCGATCATCAGCGCTTCGTGCACGATGAGCGGGAAGTACATCGTCGGCGGATGCAGACCGTAGTCGAGCATGCCCTTGGCAAGGTCGAGCGCGGAAACGCCCGTCTCCTTGTGCAGATTAACAAGGCACATGACAAATTCGTGCATGCACGTCTCGTCATAGGCCATGTCGAACTTGTCCTTGAGCTTTGCCATCATGTAGTTGGCGTTGAGCACGGCGTGCATCGCTGCCTCGGGGATGCCGCGGCGACCCAGCGTGAGCACATAAGTCAGCGCCTTGATGACCACGGTGAAGTTGCCGCAGAACATCTTCACGCGGCCGATGGACTTTTCGGGATAGTCGAAG
>CAYPLM010000092.1:0-6898 GCA_964411575.1 uncultured Oscillibacter sp.
TTGCCGGGCAGATGACCGGCGTGGAGGGCTATGTGGAGTCGGCAGCGTCGGGCTTCCTCGCGGCCGTGGAGCTGTACCGCCGTATGGCGGGGCTGCCGCCGCTCGACCTTCCGCAGGAGACGGCCACCGGCGCGCTCGCGCTCTACATCAGCAACCAGACCGTCGGCAATTTCCAGCCGATGAACGTCAACTTCGGCATCATGCCCCCGCTGGGGTATCGCGTCAAGGGCAAGCGCAACAAGAATGCCGAGCTGTCCAGCCGCGCGCTGGCACGTCTGGATACGCTTCTGCCCGCCATTCTGGAGGGAACGGAGGAAACGCCATGAAAATCATTGTCGACGCTATGGGCGGGGACTTTGCCCCTGCCGAGGCTGTGCGCGGCGCGCTGGCAGCAAACCGCAAAACCGGCGTGGAGATTGTGCTTGTGGGCAGGGAGGAGGCCATCCGCGCCGCGCTTGCCGCCTGCGGTACCGACGCGCTGCCCCAGGGCGTGAGCATCGTCAACGCCACGGAGGTGGTGGAGATCTGCGACGACCCGGCCACCGCCTTTCGCAAGAAGAAGGACTCCTCGCTCACCGTGGGGCTGACGCTGCTGCGCGACGGCGGTGGAGACGGCTTCGTCTCCGCCGGTTCGACCGGGGCGCTGCTTGCGGGCGCGACGCTGGTGGTCAAGCGCATCCGGGGCGTGCGCCGCGCGGCGCTTGCGCCCATCCTGCCCACCGAAACGGGGCACATGGTGCTGCTCGACTGCGGGGCGAACGCCGAGTGCACGGTGGAATACCTCTGCCAGTTCGCCCAGCTCGGCAGCGACTATGCCAAAAGCATCTGGCAGCTGAGCGCGCCGCGCGTGGGGCTTTTGAACATCGGCGCAGAGCCCAGCAAGGGCGACACGCTGCGCCGCGAGACGTATCAGGCGCTCACGCAGCTCGAGGGCATCAACTTTGTGGGCAACGTAGAGGCGAAGGAGGCCATGCTCGGCGCGTGTGACGTGCTGGTGGCCGACGGCTTTGCCGGCAACGTGATGCTCAAGGGGCTCGAGGGCACGGGCAAGCTGCTCGGCCACAAGCTCAAGGCGCTCTTCAAAACCAACCTGCGCACGAAGCTTGCCTACCTTCTGCTCCGGCGCGAGTTTGCCGACTTTAAGAAGCTGCTCGACCCCAACGAGGTGGGCGGCACGGCGCTTCTTGGCATCTCCCGGCCTGTGATCAAGGCGCACGGCTCGTCCAACGCCTACGCCTTTGAAAACGCCATCGCGCAGGCCGCCGCCGTGGCCGAAAGCGGTATCATCGAGCAGATGACGCAGCGCGTGCAGGCGGAGCGGCAGCAGGATTAAATAAAAAATGCAAAATGCCTATTGACAGCGGCGCACGGATGCCGTATCATTTTCCCGAACACTATCCTTTGAGGGGAGCAAGCACTATGGAAGACATTCTGAAGATCATGCAGGACCTGATCGCCGAGCAGTTCGCCGTGGAGGCGGAGAGCGTGACCATGAGCACCTCGTTTGAAGATGACCTGGGCGCGGATTCCGTCGACCTTGTGGAGCTTGTGATGGGGATGCAGGAGGAATTTGGCATCGGTGAGATCGGCGAGGAAGAGCTCGCAGACCTCAAGACCGTGGGCGACTGCGTGAATTACCTCAGCACAAAGCTGGGCAAGTAAAAAACGACCTGCCGCCCCGCCAACGTGCGGGGCGGCGGCATATCCAAGGAGGCTACAACTATGGAAACGCTGGAAAGCAATCTGGGCTACCGCTTCCGAAACCCCGCGCTGCTCGACGAGGCGCTGCGCCACAGCTCCTATGCCAACGAGCACAGAAGCGCCGCCGGGCAGAGCAACGAGCGGCTCGAGTTTCTCGGCGACAGCGTGCTGGGCTTTGTGACGGCGGAGTTTCTTTTCTCGCGCTATCCCGACCTGCCCGAGGGCGACCTGACGCGCATGCGCGCGGCGCTGGTGTGCGAGCAGAGCCTGCACGAGGTGGCGCAGCGGCTGGAGCTGGGCAAGTGGCTCATGCTCGGAAACGGCGAGGAGGCCGGAGGCGGGCGCACCCGCGCGTCGATCCTTGCCGACGCCACGGAGGCTGTGTTCGCCGCCGTATATCTTGACGGCGGTCTTGCGCCGGCGAGCGCGCTGATCCACCGCCAGCTTTTGGACGGCGGGCGCGAGGAGAGCGTGGAGCGCCGCCGCCACGACTATAAAACCGCCCTGCAGGAGCTGGTGCAGCGCAAGCCGAGCCAGCAGCTCGTCTACCGCATGGCAGGGGAGCACGGGCCCGACCACAACAAAAGCTTCACCGCCGAGGTGCTGCTCAACGGTGCGGTCATCGGCAGCGGCGAGGGGCGCAGCAAAAAGGAGGCCGAGCAGGCCGCTGCGGGCGACGCACTGCACACGCTGCGCGCAGAGGCGTGAGCGATGAACAAACTCTCTCTTCGCACGCGCCTTCTCTACCTCACGGGCTATCGCCCCGCCGCAGGACGCTGGCGGCGGTGGTCGCTTTTGTGGGCGGCGGCGTTGCTTCTGGGCTGCTGCGTGGTGCTCACGGCGGCAAGCCTTTATTTCGCGGGGCTGGGGCGCGGCATCGCGGCCGTGTGGTCGTACTTTGGCGACGCGCGTATTTTTCTTTTGAATCTGCTGCCGGTGCTGCTGTGGTGCTTTGCCCTCTGGGCGCTCACGGGGCGCGTGGGCTGGGCTTGCGCGCTCACGGCGGTGCCGGTGCTGCTTTTGTCCGTGGGCAGCGCGCTCAAAGCGCGCCTGCGCGACGACCCGGTGCACATGTCCGACATGCTCATCCTCACTGAGGCGGGCAACATCACCTCCGCCGGGTACGACCTCAGCCTTGACCGCACGCAGTGGTTCGTGGTGCTCATGGCGCTGCTTGCGGTGCTCTGTTGCGCGCTTTTGTGCCGCACGAGGCTCACGCCCTGGCGGCGCGGCGGGGCACGCGTGCGCGCGGCGGCACTGATCGCGGCAGCGGTGTTGGGCGCGGGGGCGATGAAAGGGCTGTACTTAAACGACACGCTCTACGCCTCCATCCGCAACTATGAGCACTTCAACCAGTGGTCGGCGCTCGAGGATTTCCAGTCGCACGGCTTTCTCTACCCCTTCCTGCACTCCACGGTGGAGCTCTTCCCTGAGCCGCCGGAGGGCTACGAGGAGGATGAGGCGGCGGCTGCACTGGCGCAGTATGCCTCGCAGGACATACCGCAGGAGCAGAAGGTCGACCTTCTCTTTTTGCAGCTGGAGGCGTTTTGCGACCTGTCCGACGTCCTGCCCGAGACGGCGCAGACCGCTTATGACGATTTCCATGCCCTCGCTGCGCAGAGCGTGCACGGTACGCTGCTCACCAACGTCTTTGCCGGCGGCACGGTAGACAGCGAGCGCAGCGTCATGACCGGCTACACCCAGTTGCCCTCCCTGCGCGTGCCCACGGAGTCGTATATCTGGTATCTGCGCGGGCAGGGCTACCGCACGCAGGGCAGCCACCCCTACTACCGCTGGTTCTACAACCGCTACAACGTCAACGAGTACCTCGGCTTTGAAGAGTACCGTTTCCGCGAGGGCTATTACGAAAATCTTCTTGAGCTCTACCCATCGATGATCCGCTCGGACGAGGTGCTGCTGGGCAGTGTGCTTGCGCGCTACCGCGAGGTGAGCGCCGACGGCTTCCCGGTGCTGGACTTTTCCATCAGTTACCAGAACCACGGGCCGTATGAAGCCGCGTCCTTCCGCGGGGCGGACTATGTCGGCGAGGGGCTTTACAGTGAGGCCGCGCGCTGCATCCTCAACAACTATCTCGATGGCATCGCCGACACCGGTGCGCAGCTGCTGGCCTTCACACAGGCACTCAACGAGGAGCAGCGCCCCATCGTTCTTGTCGCCTACGGCGACCATATGCCCTGGATGGGTGACGGCAACAGTGTGTACGCCGAGCTCGGCGTCAACATCGACACCGCCACGCCCGAGGGCTACCTGCGCTACTATGGCACGCCCTACCTCATCTGGGCGAACGACGCGGCCAGGGCTGTGCTGGACGACGACTTTTCCGGCGAGGGCGAGACGCTGGGCGTCAGCTTTCTCATGCGCGCGCTGTTCGACCGCTGCGGCTGGCAGGGGTCGGCGCTGATGCAGGCGCAGCGTGCGCTGCTCGACGGTTTTTCCGCCGTGTCCTCCACGGGGACGTACCTCTATCAGGGCGCGCTCACCCGCACGCTTCCCGATGAGGCCGCCGAACGCCTCAACGCCTATCGCTGCCTTGAGTTCTATGTAAGACAAAAGGGGAAATAAGCAAAGCGCCGCTGCAGTGGTTTTCTGCGGCGGCGCTTTAGCCTTTCAGGAATTGCGCCGTGGGTGCAAAGCTGCTGCGCGGCATGCTTGCAAGGCTCCCCCTTTTGGGGGAGCCTTGCAGTCTGTCAAAGACCTCACGTCATTCCGAGCCAGTGCGCACACTGGCGTGGGAATCCGTATTCCCCGCGCCAGAAAGATTCGGAAATGCAGGAAATAGGACGGATTGCCACACCAGTGACATCGGTCACTTCCTTCGCAATGACGCTTTTTTTGACAGGCTTAAACATGCCACCGGCATGTTTTCTTAACGTTGCAGAGCCGTGACGGAGAGGGCTTTTCAGGTTTGCAGCTGCATGCGGGGTGCATCCGCTCAGCCGCCTGCTGCGCGGTGGGCTTGACAAACCGGAGAACTTGCGGTATACTTGCCCACGTCTTAAATGGTTACAAAATGGTTACAATTGGTTACAGACTGTAACCCTTTTCCGGCCAGGCCGCGTGCCGCGCGGCAGAAAGGAGTCCCTATGAACCGATCATCCGGCTGCGCCCTGCGGCGCAGCGCGTTTATGTTGCTGCTTCTTGCCGTGCTGGCAGTCGACTTTGTGCCCACCTTGCGCGCAGGCGCGCTCGATCTTCTCAGCGAGGAGCAGAACGCCGCCGTGCAGAGCGTCTCGCAGGCGCTCACGCAGGAGCATGTGCTTCTCATCGGCAGCGATGTGCCGTCTGAGGAGCTTGCGTTTTCCGCCGGGCGCAAGGTTACGGCTGTAAACGGCGAGGGCAGCGTGCTCGCCTATGCCACCACGCGCCGCAGCGAGACGCTGTTCAAGCTGCTCAAGCGCATGGAGCTCACCGCTGCCCCGCTGGAGTTGGCGCTGGTGGACGTGTCAGACGAGGAGATCGTCATCACCATCTCCAACGAGCTGACCTATTACGAGACTGAGACGGTCGTCACGAAAAGCCCTGTGCTCACCACCGATGACTATACGCTGCCCAAGGGCACGCAGCAGGTGGTGCAGCAGGGCAGCGACGGCGTTTCCCACATGACCTACGAGGTGGTGTGGGCGGACGGGCAGCTACTGTCGCGTCAGGCCGTGGCGGAGGAGGTGGAGCTTGCCGCTGTGCCGACCACGGTGCGCAGCGGCACGCTGGTGCGTGAGGCCGCGCGCGGCGATACCATCCGCTCTGTCGTCATGCTCGACGACGGCAGCGGCTATCTGCTCCTTGCCTCGGGCGACGCGCTGCACTTCACCGGCTCGATGCAGGTCAAGTGCACGGCCTACACCACCGGCCACGGCGGCGTGGGCACCATCACCTACACCGGCACCACCGTGGCGGTGGGCTGCGTGGCAGTGGACAAATCTGTCATCCCGCTCGGCACGCGCATGTTCGTCGCCTCCAACGACGGCTATCTCACCTACGGCATGGCGCGCGCTGAGGACATCGGCGTCAAGGGCGCAAAGCTCGACCTCTATATGGACAGCTACGACGAGTGCATCCAGTTTGGCGTGCGCCGGTCGACGGTGTATTTCCTCGAGGACGAGGAGCAATAACAGCTTTCACAACATTTTTACACCGGGCATCTGCATTTTCTGCCAACTTGTGCGAAAAAGAGCATTGACGTTTGGAAAAAAAGTGCGTATAATAGAATCGAAATGAGCTTCAAATCATTTTCAGAGGGAGATTTGGAAAATGGTCACACAGGATGTAACGATCAACAACGAGGTGGGTCTGCATGCCCGTCCTGCTACCTTCTTTATCCAGAAGGCCAACGAATTTAAAAGCGGCATCTGGGTAGAAAAGGACGAGCGCCGCGTCAACGCCAAGAGTCTGCTGGGCGTCCTGTCCCTGGGCATCGCCAAGGGCACTGCGATCACGCTGATCGCCGACGGTGCGGACGAGAAGGAAGCCATCGGCGCGCTCTGCGAGCTGATCTCCGGCAACTTCGGCGAATAAAACACCACAAAAGAAGGGCGGCTTCACGCAGGTGAGGCCGCCTTTTCGCGCTGCAAACGAGAGGAGGACACGCGCATGACCAAAGACGAGCTGCGCGCCAAAGCCAACGACCTGCCGCTCAGCCCCGGCGTATACCTGATGATGGACAAGACCGGCGAGGTGATCTACGTCGGCAAGGCCAAGAAGCTGAAAAACCGCGTCAGCCAGTATTTTCAGGACACCGCCTCCCACAACGAAAAAACGCGCCGTATGGTCTCGCAGGTCGACCACTTCGACACCATTTTCGTCACCGGCGAGTTTGAGGCGCTGGTGCTGGAAAATTCGCTTATCAAGCAGTATATGCCGCGCTACAACATTCTGCTCAAGGACGACAAGGGCTACCCCTTTGTGCGCCTGAGCGGGGGGGAGTACCCGCGCTTTTCCATGGCCAACCGTCTCGCAGACGACGGTGCGCGCTACTTTGGCCCCTTCGGCGGCAGAAACGAGACGCGCACGGCCATCGACGCGGTGTGCGCCGCCTTCCGTCTGCCCACCTGTGCCAAAAGCTTTCCGCGCGACATCGGCAAGGAGCGGCCGTGCCTCAACCACCACATGGGACGCTGCGACGCATTTTGCCGCGGCACGCCCGACGCGGAGGAGTACCGCCGCCGCATCGAGCAGGCCG
>CAYPLM010000093.1:0-6881 GCA_964411575.1 uncultured Oscillibacter sp.
GGGGTGCAACGGCGGGGGCGCAGGGGGCAGGGGTGAAAGGGGGCATGGCCTTGGAGAAAAAACAGATGGCGGACTTTGCACGCGGCTATCTGCGCACGATGGACGCCTCGCGTGCGGCGCGAAGCGTGGGAGAAAAGGACGGAGAGGCGCTGCTTGAACGCGGGACGGTGCGCGAGTGCGTGGAGCGCATGCGCCGCGTGGGCGGAGATGTGCGGCGCGAGGATGTGATCCGCAGGCTGGCGGAATTGGCCTTTGGCCGCGCGAACGACGCGGTGAAGCTGGCGTGCATGGGCGGCGAGGCGGACGAGCTGATGATCGAGGGGCTGGAGCTGTCCGCCGTGGCGGAGTTCAAGCGCAACAGCGCGGGCGCGGTGGAGGTGAAGCTGATCGACCGGGTGAAGGCGCTCGAGGCACTGCACGGCATCCTCTCTGGCGGCGACGGCTCGGCTGCGGCGGCACTTTTGCAGGCGCTGACGGCACCCGGCGAGGAGGAGCAATGAGCGCGGCGGTGAGCCTGACGCGGCTTTCAGCAAAGCAGCGGCGCGTGATGCGCTGGTGGTGCGCGGAGGCGGATGCGCGATATGACGCGCTGATCTGTGACGGTGCAGTGCGCTCGGGCAAGACGCTTTGCATGACGGTGAGCTTTTTCCTGTGGGCGATGCGCAGTTTTGACGGACGGCAGCTGGCGCTGTGCGGAAAGAGCGTGGAGTCGCTGCGGCGCAACGTGCTCAGCGAGACACTGCCGGTGCTGCGTGCGCTGGGCTTTGCCTGCGTGGAAAAGCGCACGGAAAAGCTGCTGACCGTGCACTTTGCAGGACATGAGAACCGGTTTTTGCTCTTTGGCGGGTATGATGAGTCCAGCGCGGCGCTGATCCAGGGCGTGACGCTGGCGGGCGTGTTGTTCGACGAGGCGGCGCTGATGCCGCGTTCGTTCGTGGAACAGGGCTGTGCGAGGTGCAGCGTGGAGGGCAGCCGCCTGTGGTTCAACTGCAATCCGCAGGGGCCGGGGCACTGGTTTTACCGCGAGTGGATCGAAAAGGCGGAGGAAAAGCGCGCGCTGCGGCTGCACTTCACCATGGACGACAACCCCTCGCTCAGCCGGCGTGTGCGTGAGCGCTATGAGCGCGCCTACAGCGGCGTTTTTTACCGACGCTATGTTCTCGGCGAATGGGTGGCGGCGGAGGGACGTATTTACGACTTTTTTGACGAGCAGGAGTATGTGTGTCAGCCGCCGGAGGGGCCGTGGACGCAATGGCGCGTGTCGGTGGACTACGGCACGGTGAATCCCACGTCGATGGGACTGTGGGGACTGTGCGGCGGCGTATGGTACCGCGTGAAGGAGGCGTATTACGACTCGCGCGCGGAGGGGCGACAGAAGACCGACGAGGAGTACGCCGCGATGCTGCGCGAGCTGGCGGGCGGACGGGAGCTTTCGCGCGTGATCGTAGACCCTTCGGCGGCAAGCTTTATCGAGACGCTGCGGCGCGCGGGGCTGCGCGTGAAGCGCGCGGACAACAGTGTGAGCGACGGCATCCGCGTGACGGCGGAGCTGCTGCGGCAGCGGAAGGTGGTGCTCTGCCCGGCGTGCAGGGACTGTCTGCGCGAGATGGCGGAGTATCGCTGGGAGGACGGAAGCGACCGGCCGCGCAAGGAGAACGACCATGCGATGGACGAGCTGCGCTACTTTGCCATGGATGTGCGCAGCGGAGAGCGCGGCGCGGCGATGAGCGCACGCTGCGTACGGCGCTGAGAAGGAGGAACGGAAATGAATTTGTTTGGGCGAAGAAAACGGCAGCAGGCCGTGGCGGCTGAGGCACAGCTGCGCGCGCCGCAGCGCAGTGTGTTCGGCGCGGGCTGCGAGGGGCTGCTGCCGGGCGGTGGGGAGATACAGGTGTACCGCCGCGTGCGCGAGGCGCTTCCGGTGATCGACGCGGCCATTGGAAAGCTCATCCGCCTGACGGGCGGACTGCGCGTGACCTGCGCTGACCCGGCGGCAGAGAAGGCGTTGGGCGAGTTTTTGCGCACGGTGAGCACCGGACGGGGACAGGTGGGCATCAACAGCTTTCTCGACGGGTATCTGGACTCGCTGCTCACCTGCGGCTGCGCGGTGGGCGAGATCCTGCCGGCGGCGGACGGGCGGGAGATCGCGGCGCTTTTGTGCGGGCGCGTAGACCGCGTGACGGTGCGTGAGGGTGAGAGCCCGGTGGAGTTTGCCGTGTGTGCCTCGGACGGCAGCGTGCTGCCGCGTCAGGAGCTGCTCCTTTTTACGCCGTTCAACCCGGAGGCGGAGCATCCGTGCGGCGTGTCGCTGCTGCGCTCGATGCCGTCGCTGGCGGCGCTTTTGATGCAGATTTACGACGCGATGGGCAAAAACTGGGAGCGCTGCGGCAACGTGCGCTTTGCGGTGACGTGCAGACCCGGCGAGGACGAGCTTGACCGCTTTTCCGCGCAGGAGCGCGCCGACCAGATCGCGCAGGCGTGGGCACATGCGATGCGCTCGGATGGCGTGAGCGATTTTGTGTCCGTGGGCGATGTGAGCATCCGGGCCATCGGCGCGGACAATCAGGTGCTCGACAGTGAGGCGCCGGTGCGTCAGATCCTCGAGCAGCTGGTGGCCAAGACCGGGCTGCCGCCGTTTATGCTGGGGCTGAGCTGGTCGTCCACCGAGCGCATGAGCACGCAGCAGGCCGACCTTCTCACCACCGAGATCACGGCGCTGCGCCGTTCGGTCACGCCGGTGGTGGAGCGCGTGTGCAGGCTGTGGCTGCGGCTGCACGGCTATGGCTGCGCGTTTGAGGTGGTGTGGGATGACATCAACCTGCAAGACGAGGTGGAGGAGGCGCGTGCTGCGCTTTACTATGAGCAGGCAAGAAAGCTGAGGCTCGAAAACGACAGAATGGAGGGCGGTCATGGAGATCGTGAAGGAAGCTAAGGAGCTGAAAAACAGCATGGTGACAGACGAAGAGCTGCGCGCGATCAACGCGCTGACCCGGCATGCGCTGAAGGCGGATGAGGTGTATACCTTTGCCGTAAAGCTGTGCGACAACGAAGTGGATCGCGACGGCGAGCGCTTCAGCCGGGACACGCTGGAGGCGCTGGGCGAGCTTTTTGTGGGCAGGAGCGGAATCCTCGACCACGAGTGGAGCACGCTGGGGCAGACAGCGCGGATCTACCGCACACAGGTGCTTGACGAAAAGCGCCTGACTGCTGCGGGCGACGCGTACTGCTACCTCAAAGCCTGGGCGTATATGCTGCGCACGGAGAAGAATGCGGAGCTGATCGCCGAGATCGAGGGCGGCATCAAAAAGGAGGTGAGCGTGGGCGTGAGCGTGGCGCGCAGCGTGTGCTCGATCTGCGGGGCGGAGGACGGCGCGTGCGAGCATGTGCGCGGCAGGACGTATGACGGAAAGCTGTGCTTTTTCGAGCTGCGCGAGGCGCTGGACGCCTACGAGTGGTCCTTTGTGGCGGTGCCGGCGCAGCGCGAGGCAGGTGTAATGAAGGGGCTGAGCAGGACGTCGCTGCACGAGTGTGTCAAGCGGCACGGCACGCCGTCGCTGCTGCGCGAGCTGACGACACTGGAAAAGGATGCCTCGGCCGGACGACGCTATCTTCTGCGGCTGCGCGGTGAGGTGAAGCGTCTGCTGCTAACGGCAGAGGGAGAGCTGAGCGGTGAGGTGGCAGAGACGCTGGTGCAGCGGCTGGACGAGCCGGAGCTCGAGGAGCTCGAGCGCATATACCGTGCGCGTGCGGAAAAGGCGCTGGGGCTGAGGCCGCAGCTTTCCGGCGCAGCGGGGCACGCGGATGACGGGGCGTTTCGCGTCTGAAAGGCAAGTGCTTTTCGGGCGGAATGATATTTGAAGCAAGGAGGAGCAAGAGATGAGCTATTGTTTTGAGGGCGTGGGCCAGTGGGCCGCGACGTTTGATGCTGACGGCGTGGAGGAGGGCGCGGTGGTCAAGCCCGCCGAAAACGGCGGCGTAACTGCGTGCGCTGCGGACGAGGCATTCTGCGGCGTGGCGATCTACGTCGGGCACGACGCAAAGGCGTGCAGCGTACAGCTTGGAGGCATGACCACAACGGCGTTCAGCGGCGCGGCGCCCACCGTGGGGCGAGGCATTCTCGCGGCGGACGGCAGCGGCGGCGTCAAGACGGCGACGTCGGGCGAGAAATACTGGATTGTGGCGGTGGACGCTGACGCCGGTACGGTGACTTTTAAGCTTTAAGAACAAGGAGGAAGAGAAACATGACGTATCCCTATGAAGGCATCCGTCTGGAAAAGGACATGTACGGCAGAAGCGGCCGGAGCTTTGGCGAGGTGCTCGAACAGCTTGACCCCAGCGAGCAGTACAAGGGCACGGCGCTCGAGGGGCTTGACGCCTTCCAGCGCCAGCTCAAGCGCTTTGACATCCACGTCAAGGGCGCGGGCAGCGATATGGTGGAAAAGTTCTTCCACACTGCGGAATCGAGCGTGTTGTTCCCGGAGTTCGTCTCGCGCGTGGTGAGACAGGGCATGGAGGAGGATATCCTGCCTGAGATCACGGCCACTGTGACGCGCTTCCACGGCATGGACTACCGCTCCATCGCCTCGGTGCCCACCGAAAATGACAGGATGCTTCAGCGCGTGGAGGAGGGGGCGCAGATCCCCACCACCACTGTGCGCACGCAGGAAAATCTGGTGCGTCTGCACAAGCGCGGGCGCATGCTGGTGGCCAGCTACGAGGCCATCCGCTTCCAGCGTCTCGACCTCTTTTCCGTGACGCTGCGCCAGATCGGCGCTTACATCGCGCGTATGCACCTCAAGGACGCCGTGGAGGTGCTGATCAACGGCGACGGCAACAGGAACGCAGCCGACAGCCTTATCGTGGGCACCTCGCCCATTTCCGGCACGAAGGGCACGCTCAGCTATGGCGCGCTGCTGGACTTCTGGGCGCAGTTTGACCCCTACACGATGAACGCGCTGCTCGTGCCAAACGATGTGATGCTGGCCATGCTTAAGCTGCCTGAGTTTCAGAATCCGCTGACGGGGCTGAATTTCCAGGGCACGGGCATGCTGGCCACGCCCATGGGCGCAAAGCTGCTGCGCACCTCTGCCGTTCCGGCGGGCAAGCTGATCGGTCTTGACCGGGGCTACGCGCTGGAACAGATCATCGGCAGCGAGGTGACAGTGGAGTACGACAAGCTCATCGACCGTCAGCTCGAACGCGCGGCGATCACCAGCATCAGCGGCTTTGCCAAGCCCTATCAGCAGGCAGCCAAGGTGCTGACCGTGTAAGAAAGGAGGCGCGGATGGAGGAAGAGATCCTGAGGCTTGCAAAAGCAGTCGCTGCGGCGGGAGAAGAGGAGGAAGAGCTGCTTGCCTCCCTCTGCGCCGCCGCGCTGGCGCAGGTGCGCGCACGTCTCGGCGAGGGCATGACCGTTGAGGTGTGCGGCGAGAGCTGCCTGTGTGCGGCGGCCTGGTTGGCGGCTGCCGCGCTGGAGAGCGCGCGCAGCGGGGGAGAGGGCTTCTCCTCCCTGCGCGCGGGCGAGATCACGCTCACGGTGGCCTCGGCAGCGCAGCATGCACAGCGCGCGCAGCTGCTGCGGCGCGAGGCATGGACGATGCTTGAGCCGTATCTGGGCAGCACGGCGCTGTGGTTTCGCGAGGTGCGCGGATGAGAAGAGGAGAGCTGGAGCGTGCGCTGCGCCGCTTCGGCGCGCCGGTGCAGGTGGAGCATCGCGGTGCGCTTGCGGAGAGCTGGGCGTTTTTGCAGCAGCTGGAAACGGAGAAGAAAGAAGAGCCGTTTTCCGTGGGGCTGCTGGGCGCGGCGGACGGGCGGCGCTGGCGCTATCTGGGCGCAGGCTGCGCGCCGGTGGAGATGGGCGACCGTGTGTATTGGGAAGGACGGCGCTTTGTGGCGCGGCAGGCGGCGGGCGTGTATCTGGGCGGCGCGCTGCTTTATTATCGGGCAGTCTTGCAGGAGGAGGAAGCATGACGGCGTGGGAACAGATCCGGCAGACGGCGCTGACGGCGCTCAGGGGCTGCGGCGTGAACGCGGTGGGCGAGTATGACGCGCAGCGTGCACCGCGCATGGAAAGGCCCGTGCTTGCCGTGGGGCTCAGGCGCGTAAAAACGGAGAAAAGCGGGCTTTTGGAGTACCTGGGGGAGCGCGAGGACGCTCAGCGCGGCACGGTGGAGGTGTATGGCAGGAGGATGCAGGTGGAGCTGGTGCTCGAGGCGTATGCGCCGCGCATGGTCGGCGCGGCGGGCTGCGACGAGCTGAGCGGAGAGGCTGCGGCGGCGCTTTGCGGAAGGCTGCCGCCGGGCGTGACAGTGGAGAGCGTGGAATGGGAGCAGACATTGTGGGACACGCGCTACAGCGCGTTCCTGCGGCGCGGCAGCGCCTGCTGCAGCGCGTATTTTACGGCTGAGGCCGCGCAGGAGGATGGCGCGGTGCTGACCGATTTTGTGCTGAAAGGTGTGATCGGATAGATGACGATGCATGAGCGGCCGGGAGTTTACTCGGCCTACGACGCGTCGAGCGTGCTCTCTGGCACGCAGGGAACAAAGGGGATCGGCGTGGCGGCGAAGGCCGTGGGCGGTACGGCCGATGAGCCGGTGCTGCTCCATTCGTTGGCGGAGGGGCTTGCAGCCTTCGGAGCGGATGAGGCGGAGAACCCCGGCATGGAGGCGCTGCTGCGGCTGCTGTTTGCCGGGGGCGCGGCGAGCGTTGTGGCTGTAGCGGTGGACGGAACGGATTATGCCTCCGCATTTGCTGTGCTCGCTGAGCGCGAGGATGTAAAGGTGACGGTGTGTGACAGCGGCGAGGAGAGCGTGCAGCAGGCGCTGCGCAGCAGCGTGGAGGCGGCATCGGCGCAGCGGCGTGAGCGCATCGCCGTGGTGGGC
>CAYPLM010000094.1:0-6779 GCA_964411575.1 uncultured Oscillibacter sp.
ATGGGCAACGCCTTCAGCGAGCTCAACGACCCCATCGACCAGTATGAGCGCTTTAAGGCGCAGGCGGCCAAGCGCGCCGGCGGCGACGACGAGGCGGACATGATGGACGAGGACTTTGTCACCGCGCTCGAGTACGGCATGCCGCCCACCGGCGGTCTGGGCTTCGGCATCGACCGCTGCGCGATGCTGCTGTGCGGCGTGGACTCCGTCCGAGACGTGATCCTGTTCCCGACGATGAAGCCCATCGACTGATATGCTGACAGCCCAAGATATCGGAAGATATCTTGGGCTGTTTCTGAACATCGGCCGATTCCGTCTGCGCCGAGCAGGAACCACCGGCAGGCGCGCGTAACAAATTTTAACTCTGGAGGTGCCGCAGCATGAAGCTTTTGGCGATCGACGGCAACAGTATTCTCAACCGCGCCTATTATGGCATCCGTCCGCTGACCACGCGCGACGGCTTTTATACCCATGCCATCTTCGGCTTTCTCACCACGCTTGGCCGTCTGGACGACGAGGAAAGGCCCGACGCACTGTGCGTCACCTTCGACCGCCGCGAAAAGACCTTCCGGCACCTCGAATACGACGGCTACAAGGCCACGCGTCACGGCATGCCCGAGGAGCTTGCCATGCAGCTGCCCGTGATGAAGGACGTGCTCGACGCGATGAACATCCCCCGCTACGAGCTTGCCGGTTACGAGGCTGACGATCTGCTCGGCACCATCTCGCGCCGGTGCGAGGCGGCGGGCTGGGACTGCGTGATTGCCACGGGCGACAAGGACTCGCTCCAGCTCATCACACCGCACACCACCGTCAAGCTCATCTCCACGCGCATGGGGCAGACCACCACGAAGGACATGACGCCCGAGAGCTTTGAGGAAGCCTACGGCTTTTCCCCCATCCACCTCATCGACCTCAAGGCGCTCATGGGCGACGCCAGCGACAACATCCCCGGCGTGCCCGGCGTGGGCGAAAAGACGGCCATGGCGCTGGTGCAGAAATATCACGATCTCGACACGATCTACTCCGACCTCTCCGCGCTGGACGCAAAGCCCGGCGTTTTGAAAAAGCTGGCCGAGGGCGAGCAGAGCGCCCGCATGAGCCACCATCTTGCCACCATTCTCACCGATGCGCCTTTGTCCTTTGCACCGGAGGAGGCGCTGCGCAAAGCGCCCTCCGACACGCTCTATCCGCTGTTCATGCGCCTGGAGTTCAGCAAGCTCATCGAAAAATACGGCCTCAAGCCCACGTCTGCGCCGCCGGCACAGGAAAAGACGGCGGGGGATGAGCCCACGCACACGGTGCACGTCACATGCATCGAGAGCGCAGCGGCCGCAAAGGCGGCGCTGGCCGAAATGCGCGGGGCGGAATGCGTCGCGCTGCTGGCACTGCCGGATCTTTCGGGCGTGGTTGCGGAATGGAAGCGAAGCGAAACGGAGACGGAGAGCGTAGAGCTGTTCTTCTCCTCCTACGGCGGCGACTGGAATGCGCTGCTGCGCGCGCTGTTCTCCGCCGATATCAAAAAGGTCAGCCACGATGTCAAAAGCCTCACACGCACGCTGCTGGAAAGCGGTCTTCCCGCCGAGGGCTTCGTGTTCGACACGGCGCTGGCGGGCTACCTTCTGGACGCGACAAGCGGGAAATATGATATCGCCTCGCTTTTCGCCGTGTATTTCCACTGCACGCTCTGCGAGCCGCAGCATCTGCTGCCCGACGCGTTTTCGTCGCTCAGCGGCGATACGGCGCAAGACGAAGCGGCATTCCACAGCTATGTCAGCGCCGTCTCCGCGCTGCACGCGGCGATGCAGCCGCTGCTCGAGGAGCAGGGCATGCACGAGCTTTACTATGACATCGAGCTGCCGCTTTGCCGCGCGCTGGCCGACATGGAGCGCGCAGGCGTGCGCGTGGACGCAAAGGCGCTGCGCGATTTCGGCGCGCTGATGGAGCGCAGCATCGTTTCTCTGGAAGAACGCATCTATGAGCTCGCGGGCGGCAGCTTCAACATCAACTCGCCCAAGCAGCTGGGCACGGTGCTCTTTGACACGCTGCGCCTGCCGCACGGCAAAAAGACCAAGACCGGCTGGTCGACCAGCGCTGACGTGCTTGAAAGCCTGAAGTGGGAACACGAGATCGTCTCGGACGTGCTGCAATACCGGCAGTACGCCAAGCTCAAGTCTACCTATTGCGATGGCCTTTTGAAGGTCATTGAGCCCGACGGACGCATCCGAACCAGCTTCCAGATGACCGTCACGGCTACGGGGCGGCTGTCCTCCACCGAGCCGAACCTGCAGAATATCCCCACGCGCACCGAGCTGGGAAGCGAGCTGCGGCGCATGTTCGTGCCCGCCGAGGGCTGCGTGCTGGTGGATGCGGACTACAGCCAGATCGAGCTGCGCCTGCTTGCCCACATCGCGCAGGACGAGACGATGCTTGCCGCCTTCCGCAGCGGCGAGGACATCCACACCGTCACTGCCTCGCAGGTGTTTGCCGTGCCGGCCGAGGACGTGACAAAGCAGATGCGCTCCCACGCCAAGGCCGTCAACTTCGGCATCGTCTACGGTATCTCCGCCTTCTCTCTCGCGCAGGACATCGGCGTGAGCGTGGCGGAGGCCAGGGCGTACATCGAAAGCTATCTTGCCCGCTTTTCCGGCATCCGCCGCTATATGACCGACGTAGTGGAGCGGGCGCGCGCGCAGGGCTATGTAGAAACGCTCTGGCACCGCCGCCGCGCCCTGCCCGAGCTGACCGCCAGCAACTTCAACACCCGCTCCTTCGGTGAGCGCGTGGCGCTCAACATGCCCATCCAGGGCACCGCTGCGGATGTGATCAAGCTGGCCATGGTGCGCGTGTACGACCGTCTTGCGCGCGAGCTGCCGGAGGCAAAGCTCCTTTTGCAGGTGCACGATGAGCTGATCGTCGAGTGCCCCGAGGCCGACGCGCCGCGCGCCGCGCAGCTGCTCACCGAGGAGATGGAGCGCGTGGCGCAGCTTACCGTGCCGCTCATCGCGCAGGCGCACTGGGGCAAAACGTGGCTGGAGGCCAAGGGATAATGAAAGAATTTTGGAAAAAGCGATGGCGCGCTGTTTTGAAGTGCGCGCTTCTGCTCGCGGTGGTCGCCGGCGTGCTCCTGTATGCCCGAAGCCATCTTTTCCCGCCCGCACGGGAGGTGCTGTCGGCGGCGAGCGGGACGTGCCGCTCCACCGAATATCACCGCGTCGCGCTTGAGCGGGACGGCGAGCTGCTGGGCTCGTTCAAGATAGACGAGCGCATCGAGCCGGACGCGGGGCAGCTTCTGCGCAGCATTGAGCATGGCGACGAGATCACGCTTTTGTATATCGACGACGAAGACCGCACCGTCATGGAGCTGCGCGCAAACGGCGAACTGCTGCTTCCTTACGACCGCGCAAGCGCCATGTGGTACAAAAGCCTTGCCGAAACGGCGGGCACGGTGCTGCTGACCGTGCTGGCCGTGCTGCTGGCACTGGGCGGCATCGTCGCCGCCGTCTGCTGGAAAAAACGCCGCGAGATCGCGCAGCAGCGCGCTGCGGCAGAGGAAAAAGCGGCGATGCACAGCAGGCTGATTGCCGATATACACTATACCGACGAAGAGCGGCAGGGGGTCGAGGCGTATCTTGCCGATGCCTTCGGCCCGGTCGCGCGCATTTACTACGAGCTGGATGCCAACACGCCGCACATCGACCTTGCCGTGTGCGAGCCGACCGCAGGACGCCCGCTCTATACGCTCACGACGCTGGGCATGGGCGCGTTCCGTCAGCGTGTGCCGAAGGAGCTGGAGGAGAAAAATCAGGCTTTCGCCGAGCTTACCATGCTGGTTCCCACCGATTGGGATTTTGAGCAGAGCTGGCCGCTGACCATGCTCAAGGAGATTGCGCACCTGATTACCGACGAGTACGAGGAGACCGCGCCGCAGGCAGGCTATGTCTACGGCTGCAGCGACAGTGTGCGCGAGGAGAGCGGCTTTGCCGCCGTGCTGGTCGTTCCGGCCAGCGTGCGCAAGGGAAACAGCCCGCGCGTGATGCTCTCGGGTGGAAAGATCATCAACTTTTATCTGCTCGTGCCGATCTATGCGGCCGAGTGGGAATACATCCGCGAGCGCGACTCGTCGTTTTGCCTGTGGAAGCGTCTGGCGGCGCATGGCGTCGGCGCATTCGTGCAGCCGGGGCGCGAGAGCTGCGTCGACCCGGAGACATGGTTCGACGAGGAGATCGAGCCGTTCTTCTATATCGAGCACGGCGCGATCGGCTGTGTGCTGGTGCTCGACGACTTTTCCCTCTGCGCGAAGCTTTTTAGAAAACAGGGCGTTGTGCCCAATGGGCTTGCGTGGGAGGGCATCGTGCGCACGCTTTTGGATACGCTGCCGCCCGATGGGTATCGGAACGCCGAATTCTACAGCACCGAGGAGTTCATGCAGCTGGAAATGGAGTGCGGCGACGGAAAAGTGCTGCGCCGCCTGGCGCTGCGGCTGCGCGACCTCTGCAACGACGAGGAAGCCTTTACTGAGTATTTGACAAAAAGTTTGGAGCGTGAGTGATATGGACGAACGCAAAAATCCCGAGTGGCAGCGGCAGAGCGAGTCGCCGGCCGTCTACAGCGCGGAGGAGCGCCGCGCCGTGGAGACGTATATCCAAAACGCTTTTGGCCCCATCGAGCGGGTGTATGTGGATGCTGCGCCGCAGCTTGCGCGCGTGGACGTAGTGGTGTGCGCGCCGGGCAAGGGACGCTCGGTGTACACGCTTTGCACCATCGGCATGGGCGCGCGGCGTATGGCTGTGGGGCAGGAGAAGGGCGAGCACAACCAGGCATTTGCCGAGCTTCAGCTGCTGCTGCCCGCAAGCTGGCACATCGATGAGGCGGCATGGCCGTTCCAGCTGCTCAAGGAGACGGCGCGGCGCGCCTATCTGCCCGGCGGAGCGGTGGAGCTTGGCAGTGCGTATCACGGGGCGGTGCCGCAGGAGAGCGGCTTTTGCGCCGTGCTGGCCGCGCCCCCGGCCGTGCAGGGAAAGCTGCCGCCGCGCGTGCTGCTGCCCGGCGGCAAGATGGTGAATTTCTTTCTTCTCATGCCGCTTTTGCCCGAGGAGTGGCGTTATATGCGCGCACGCAAATCGACGTTTGCCCTCTTTCGCCGCATGGCGGCGGGCGGCGGTGTGGTGGCCGCGCCGGGACGCAAAAGCTGTGTAGACGAGAACAACTGGTTCGCCTCGGATATCGCGCCTTTCGTCTGGACGCAGGACGCGCGCGGGGCAAGCCTTGGCCTGACGGATATGAGCTTTTGTGCCGAGCGCTTTGCCCGCAGCGGCAGAACGCCCGACGGTGCGCTGTGGGCGCGCACGGCGCGCGCATGCTTTTTGGAAATGAAGCCGCCGCTGGAGGGTGAGACCCCGGTTTTCGCCGGTACGGGCGGTGTGCTGCTCATCACCGGCACACAGCCCGCAGCGCTGCGCCGCTTTGCCCTGCACCTGCGCGACGGCTGCGAGACGCCGCAGCTTGACAACTGGATCAAAAAGGCATTGGAGGAGACGATATGAAGGAAGAGAAAATGCACATTCGCATCGTGCCCATGACCGCCGCGCACCTCGACGAGGTGGCCGAGTTGGAGCGCGTATGCTTTACCACCCCGTGGTCTCGGCGCATGCTGGCCGAGGAGCTGGAAAACGCCTGCGCCGCCTTCCTGGTCGCGCTGGACGACAATGGCCGTGTGGCGGGCTACGCGGGGCTTCTGGTGGTGGCCGACGAGGGCTATATCACCAACGTGGCCGTGCGCCCCGAGTGCCGCCGTCATGGCGTGGCGCGGCGGCTGCTGGACGTGTTCGTCAACTTCGCACAGGGCAACCGCCTTGCTTTCCTGACGCTGGAGGTGCGCGCGTCGAACTATGACGCCATCGCGCTCTACGGCGGCTGCGGCTTTCGCGGCGCGGGGCGGCGCAAAAACTATTACGAGCACCCCACAGAGGATGCCATCATCATGACAAAGGAGTTTTCTTACAATGGAGATGAGACTGCTGCACGCGGATGAGCTGATGCGCTTTTACACCGGGGAGCTGGAATACGCGTTCCCGCGCGCCGAGCTCAAGCCCCTGCGCGCCATGCTCGACGCGCTGGAGACCGGAACGTACCACCCCTGGGGGCTTTTCGACGGGGACGAGCTGCTCGGCGGCGCGTTCGCGTGGGAGTACGAGCCGGGCTGGGTGCTGTTCGACTATCTGTGCGTAGCGCGCGCGCACCGCAACGGCGGCATGGGCGCAAAGCTGATCGCTCATCTGGTGGAGTGCGAGCGCGGCAATGTGCTCTTTGGCGAGAGCGAGGTGCCCGATTGCGCGCCCGACCCGGATATCGCCCGCCGCCGTCTTGGCTTCTACTGCCGCAACGGTGCGCGCGAGGCGGGCTACGACATGACGCTTTTCGGCGTGCCCTTCCGCACGCTCTACTGGGCGGAGCACGATGTCCCCGCCGACGAGATCATGGCGCACCACCGCGCACTGTACCACAAGCGCTTTGCGCCCGCGCTGTATGAAAAGGCCATCGGCATCCCCTGGACGCTGGCCGACGGCATGCCAAAGAAGATGGACTGGCGCGAAATGGAGGAGGAGTTCTGTGAAAATTCTCGCTTTTGAGTCCTCGTGCGACGAGACTGCCGTGGCCGTGGTGGAGGACGGGCGGCGCGTGCTGAGCGATGCCATCGCCTCGCAGGCTGACATGCATGCGCTCTACGGCGGCGTGGTGCCGGAGATCGCCTCGCGCAAGCATGTGGAGGCCATCGC
>CAYPLM010000095.1:0-6729 GCA_964411575.1 uncultured Oscillibacter sp.
CAGGTAGATTACCCTCGGCCAGCGCTTCATTCTGAGCAGGCGCTCCTGTGTCTGCTCACTGAACATGTCATTCCAGATACTCATGGCCGCACCCCACTTATCGGCTGAACAGCCCCTCGAGGGCTCAGCAGTTCTTTTGTCGTTTTCATCAATCACACCTCTCTTTACACAGTTTTTGTTCTTGCTGCGGAAGTTGTCGCTTATGGCAGCTTCACACACGGAACATGGAACTCACCCCTTTCTCTTTCGTCGCAGATTGTCAGCAGCTGACGGTGCCGCCGATGGCGACCGCCGCTTTTCTCAACTTGAGTATACGGCATATTGTACAAAAAGGTGTTACTTGGGCTCCTGTGCCTCATCCTTTTGCCTCTTTTTTTCGCCTTCACGCATACCAAGGTAGCAAAAGAGGATGCCGAGCAACGCGAAGATCAATATCCATGCATCCGTCGAAAAAATTCCGATCGCTCTGTTGAGCAACCACCATCTCAAGTAGATGGTACCTTTCACTGCTCTGTCACTTGCAACGGTAATGATGTAGGAAAAGAACAACAACGAGAATCCAAACATTTGCTTTTTCACTGCAATTCACGCCCCTTCCATTTAGAACATAAATGAGACGTAATTGTACACTTGCCAGCTCTTTGTAATCGAACTCGGCGTCAACGTCAATGCGACGCCTTTGTCGGTGCTTGCGGAAACCGATACAGAGAGCGATATTGCATCCCATGTATGTACATAATAGCTTCTAATCATTCGCCGCTCGCCTGACTTCGGACCCGAGATCCGAGAGTAAAGAGTAAAGTTTTTGCAAAAACGTCCGAAACCGCTCTTTACATAGTAGTCGTCGATTCGATACTGCGAATATGTTTCATCTCCATTTTCGCGCCAGAACTGACTCCCAGAAATCCCGTTATTCGTTGTTCCCGATGTTGTTTGATATGTCACAGTCATCGTATCGTACACGCGCGAGAAGGTGTTTGGTGAAGTCTGCAAAACATAATCATAGCCATTTTCAGACTGCGTGGTTTCATCATTTCCCAAACTTACCGTTGACCATTCGCCAATCGTGTTAGTATAGTAATTATAGTTGCTACCGGAGTCTACATCCTCTCCGCCGTTAACTGTAGTATAGAAGAGAAAACTACCCCTTCCGTTGGAAGTAGATGACCCCTCTCCGTTCGTTGAGGCTGGGATTCTCTCGTAATGCCCATCAACAACCTGAAGTGGAATTTCCGTGAAGCTGACCGCAAGCAGGCTTTCACCTGTATCACTCATCGTGCGCGCAAGGTTCACTTCAAGGTTTTCATAGCGTTCAAAAAGGTCTTCCAGGCGCGCGATGTCGCCTGTTGCATCAGCCGCATCCAAAACGTTCACGTCATTTTTTACATGCAGGCTGAGCCCATCCTCAACCGTTGCCTCAATGCTGATATTCGTAAAGTTAATCTGGAAATGTTCCTCCAGATAGCCGGAAGTTTCCACCTCCGCTTCCACGGCATACACGCCATCGCAAAGACTCATCATCATCGCACATGCAAACAGCAGCGCTACCATTCTTTTGTACTTCTTCATCTGCAAGTCCCCCCTTTTTCGCATTTTGTTTGTGTTTGAAGTTGTCGCTTATGGCAGCTTCACACACGGAACATGGAACTCACCCCTTTCTCTTTCGTCGCAGATTGTCAGCAGCAGGTGGTGCCGCCGATGGCGACCGCCGCTTTTCTCAGCTTGAGTATACGGCATATTGCACAAAAAATCAAGTTACAATTTGGTTACAATTCAGCATAAGCGCCACATCCGTCCCATTGATGCCCTACATATCAGCAGTCATTCGGCAGCACAACAGGGAATCCCTCGCCGCTGCTTATCAGGCTGTCCGCCGCAGAAATGTCAAACTCTCGGCAGCGTTCTCCCCCGCGATAATCCCTATAGTACACATAGACCCGCGCAGATGCGTTTGCCCTGGCGATCCGAAAGGAATTGCCGCCCGCATCCTCATCCTGGCGGTTCCCTTCTCGCCCTTTTCCAGCCGGTCAGTCGTCCTCTAATGGGAATCATTCAAACGTATCATGCGGTTCGCTCAGATTGATCTGTATCTCATACACTCTGTGCGACTGCACATATGCATGCGCATGTCAGCCCGCCGCAAAGCTGAGCACGAGGCCAAGCAGCAGCGCACGCGTTCTCGGCGAGAGTGCCTTTTTCTGCGCCGTGCTCAGCGCTTCCGGGTCGAGTGCAAGGGGTTCGACCGGCTGCTCTTCCAGCGCTTCCGCCGGCAGTTCCGCCATCAACTCTTCCGTCGGCTCCTCCGGGTCTCCGCGTAGCAGCGCGTCCACCGTTTTGCCGTACAGTCTTGCCAGCGCGGAAAGCGTTCTGGCATCCGGCACCGTCTGCCCTGCCTCCCAGCGGGAAAGGGTCTGACGCGTGACGCCCTATCTTTCCACCACCTCCACTTGCGAAAGCCCACTGCTCTCACGGCAGTTTTTCAAATTCTCGTTCAAGCTCATGTCCTCCGTCCTCTTTCTTATTTTTAATTTTACGGGATGTGGGGCACATTTGCAAAGTTGCAATTCGTTGCATCCATGTTCGATTTGGGTTACATGGCACGTTTCCCATGTTACATTCGCGTTACATACCGGCTGTGCCCATACTGCATTCGTGTTCCATCTCACATTTTACCATGCGCAGGGCGAAAAGATCACCGCTTTTTCTCTGCGCGCAGAAAACGACCCGCACCGGTGATACCGATGCGGGCCGTTTCTAAAGAAGAGTGAAGTTATCCGACGAGGGTCAGGTACGCTGCCAGCGCCAGCTGCAAAACGAGCAGCGCGGGCACGCCGAAAACAAACTTTTTGTGCTTTGTTTTGTGGCGGAAAACGCGCATGGCGGCCAATGCGCCCAGGCTTCCGCCCAGCGCGGCAAGCAGCAGCAGCGTCCGCTCGCGCACGCGCCGGTGGCCGGGCGTTTTGGCAAAGCGCTTGTCAAGCCCGTAGACGGCGAAGGTCACGACGTTCATCGCCAGAAGATACGCCGCCGCAAGCGGCCAGAGGCTGCCCGCGACGAACACCGCCGTCGGGCCGTCCGCGCCGCCGATGATCCCCAGCTCAGGCATTTTCCAGCTTGGCGAGCTCCACCGCAGCGGCGGCGGCGAGGCGCGCGTTGTTGAACACGAGCTGGATGTTGGAGTTGAGGCTGTCGCCGCCGGTGAGCTCCTTCACGCGGGCGAGGAGGAAGGGCGTGGTCTCCTTACCGTGCACGCCCTGCTCGCGGCTTTCGGCCACGGCCTGGTCGATGGCGCGGGTCATCTCGGCCTCGTCCATGGAATACTCCTCGGGGATGGGGTTGGTGACGAGCAGACCGCCGCGCAGTCCCAGCTCGCGCTTGACGTGGAACGCCTGAGCAAGCTGCGCGGGCGTGTCGAGACGATAGTCCACGCCGAAGGAGGAGGTGCGGGTGTAGAAAGCGGGCAGACGGTCGGTGCCGTAGCCGATGACGGTGACGCCCTGCGTTTCAAGATACTCGAGCGTGAGACCGAGGTCGAGGATGGCCTTTGCGCCCGCGCAGACCACCATCACGGGGGTATTGGCCAGCTCCTGCAGGTCGGCGGAGATGTCGAAGGTCTGCTGCGCGCCGCGGTGTACGCCGCCGATGCCGCCGGTGGCAAACACGCGGATGCCCGCCATGTCGGCGATCATCATAGTGGTGGTGACGGTGCACGCACCGTCACGCCCCTGCGCAACGAGGACGGGCAGGTCACGGCGGCTGGCCTTGGGCACAGATGCACCGGTCTTGCCGAGATAGTCGATCTCGCTTTCGGACAGACCCGCCTTCAGGCGGCCGCCGATGATGGCGATGGTGGCGGGCACAGCGCCGGCCTCGCGGATGATGCGCTCCACCTCGAGCGCGGTCTCCACGTTCTGCGGGTAGGGCATACCGTGGGAGATGATGGTGGACTCAAGCGCGACAACGGGCTTGCCCGCTTCGAGCGCTTCCTTCACCTCGGGGGCGATGTCAAGATATTTGTTCATGATACATACTCCTTTTTCATGTGTATTTACATCCGCGAGCGGAGCAGGGCCTCGCTCATGCGGGGATTGATGGTTTCGGCGCTTTCCAGCGCGATGGCTCCGGCGGAAATACCCGCGCGGGCGCTTTGCTCGAGGCTCAGGCCGTTCTGCCACGCCCACAAAAGCGCAGCAAGAAATGCGTCTCCGCCGCCCGTGACGCTGCGCGGCTGCACCTTCAGGCAGGGCAGGCGCAGCATCGTGTGCGCGTCGGCGGCAAGCACACCGTCGCTGCCGAGCGAGAGGAACACGCGCTGCATGCCGAGGCGCAGCAGGGCGCGCGCCGCGTCAGCCGGGTCGTCGCAGCCGGTGAGCGAGGCGGCCTCCAGCCGATTGGGCTTAAAGGTGTGCAGCCGTCCGAGCACACTGCGCACCTTTTCGGCCTTGACGGTGGAAACGGGGTCGCAGAACAGCGGCGCGGTGCAGCTTTCGCAGAGGTAACGGATGCTCTCCGCCGGAAGATTGGTGTCAAAGCAGACTGCCGAGGCGGCGTTAAGCATGGGCAGCGCCGCCTCAAGGCGCGCGGGGGTGAGCTCGCTGCAAATTGCCATGTCGGCCACGGCTAGCTGCATTTCGCCGCGCTCGTCGGCGATATAGAGATAGGTGGAGCTGCGGCACGCGGGCAGCACGCACGCGCCGTCCAGGCTGATGCCCAGCGTACGGCAGGAGTCGAGCAGCTTCTGCGCGTTTGAGTCGCCGCCGAAGGCGCTCACCAGCTGCACCTCCAGCCCCAGCAGGCGCGCGTTATGGGCGATGTTGCGCCCCACGCCGCCAAGGCTGAGCGTCACAACGCCAGGATTAGAGTCCTGCGCGACCAGAGGGGCCAAGCTGCGCGCGCCGATATCGATGTTTGCGCCGCCGACCACGGCGACATAGGGCTTGGGGTTCGTCATAAGGCTTCCTCCGTTTGGCTGTGCTGCACGCGGATGGCCGTCAGGCCGCTGCGCATGACCAGCGCACGCGTCCACGGCGTGTGCGTGACATAGCGCTTCCACGTTTTCAGGTAGAGCTTGCAGCGCAGAAAAAACGTCTTTCTTCGATAACTTTTCGTAATATTACTTCCATTTTCTACATTTTGGAATGCATCAGCAAGGGCACTCGCGCTGCGGATAGCGCTGGAAATGCCCTCAAACGAGCTGGCGCTGATAAAACCCGCCGCTTCGCCGACGAGGTACACGCCGTCCGCGCCGGTGACAAAATCGCGCATGGAACGGGGACGGTCGGCAAGGCACGCCTCGGTTTTCACCGCCGTGCCCAGACTGCGGCCGAGAAAGCGCTCCAGCCGGGCGCGCTGCCGGTCGAACGCGGCACGGCAGCCCTCCGCAGGAAAGCACCCGCCGTAGATCACATACCCGTCCTTGCGCATCATCCACGAGCAGCTTTCGCTGGTCTCGGCGTCGAAAATGCAGGAGTAGAACGGCAGCGCGCGGTCATTTGAGCGGAACCACTGCTGAATGGCCACATAGCGCAGGATGGGGCGGCGGAAAAACGTCTCCCGCACCAGTGACCTCGCCCCGTCCGCACCGACAAGGAAGCGGCAGCGCAGCGTCTGCTCGCCCTGCACCGTGCGCACACGCAGACAAAAGCCGCTGCCCTCCCGCGCGGCGGCAAAGCAGCGTCCGGCTCGCACCTCCACCTGCGGCGGCACGAGCGACAAAAGCCAGCGGTCGAAGGCGTAGCGATCCATATTTAAATAGTAGCGCGGGTAGTAGCGCACCTGCCCGGTGACCAGATCCATCGTCTGCACGGCGAAGATCTGCGGGTCGGCCAGCACGCTTTTCGGCAGCACCAGGTCAAAGTGCGCCAGCGCTCTCTGCGCGTCGGGCGCCAGCAGTCCGCCGCAGGGCTTTTTATGCGCTTCCTCCTGCGCGTCCAGCAGCAGGATGCGCCACGTCGGCTGCGTCTGCGCCAAACGGCGGGCAAGCGTTGTCCCTGCCGGCCCCGCGCCGACGATCACCACATCATACTCCAACGAAGCGTCCCTCCTCCGCGCCCTCCGGCGGTTGTCCTCTCATTATACTCAATCCGCGCAAAATGTCAACCACGCTGCCGCTGCTTCTCAGAGGATGCGTCAGGAGGAGAGCCGGGTTCATTTTTTGGATTTAATCATTGATGAAATCCACTTTTATGGCAGGAGCTCCCGTTCTGCATGTCCCGCGTCAAAGCGGGCGGGACGCAGCGCAAAAAGCGGCATCCCCAAAAAAGGAACACCACCGATTCGGTGGTGTTCCTTTTTTGGAGGTGACACCCAGATTTGAACTGGGGACTGAGGGTTTTGCAGACCCTTGCCTTACCACTTGGCTATGTCACCTTATGGAAAAGGGAGCAAACTGCTTGCTCCCTTTTCATTTGGAGCGGGCGACGAGGCTCGAACTCGCTACCTCCACCTTGGCAAGGTGGCGCTCTACCAGATGAGCTACGCCCGCAAAATGGTGCCTCCGGTCGGAGTCGAACCAACGACACGCGGATTTTCAATCCGCTGCTCTACCAACTGAGCTACAGAGGCATATCAAGCCGCTGTTGCAGCCTGATAATGGCGACCACGAAGGGACTCGAACCCTCGACCTCCGGCGTGACAGGCCGGCGTTCTAACCAACTGAACTACATGGCCACGTTTTTGGTGGGAACAACAGGGCTCGAACCTGTGACCCCCTGCTTGTAAGGCAGGTGC
>CAYPLM010000096.1:0-6658 GCA_964411575.1 uncultured Oscillibacter sp.
GAGCGTCGCGCCGTTTTTTGTGTTTTGCAGGCTCGTGACCCAGTTGGCGGCGTTGTAGGCGTAGGTGATGACCACGCCGTTGGCATAAGTCAGGCTGGCGCGGTTGCCGTTGGCATCGTAGGTGTAGGTCGCCTGAAGCGCGCCGCCTTCGCTGACGGTGCGCAGACGGCTGAGCACGTCGTAGGTGTACGCTACGTCCTGCACCGCGGTCTCGCCCAGCACAAGCGTGAAGCGCGTGCGGTTGCCTGTAAGGTCGTAGACGTAGGTGCGCGTGCTGACACAGCCATCCGCATCCTCCTCGAGGAACATGGACTCAACCGGCGGAATGACCGGGTCGAGCGGGATGGGGTCTTCCGGGTCGATTGGCTCTTCCGACCCACTCGTCTCGCTGGAATCGCCGGGGTCTTTGGGGTCGTCCGGATCTTCGGGTTCCTCAGGTTCCTCAGGGTAGGAGGGGAATTCCGGAACGGTCGGGTCAGGTTCGACAGTGACCGCGGCAGTCCACTGCGCGGTGAATGTGACATCCTGCGTGATGGTGAGCACTGTGCCGCCCGGATACGTTGTGCCGCCGGACGTCCAGTGGGAAAACAGATAGTCATCGCGCGTGGGAGTGGGCAGGGTAAAGCTCTCACCGGAGGTGACCTGCGTTTGCTGCGGCTGCGTGCCGTTGTTGTAGTCCAGCGTGACAGTGCAGGTGACAGCGCTGTCAGGCTCAGGCGTAGGGTCAGGCTGCGGAACAGGGTCGGGCTCGGCGCTCGGCGTGGGCGCCTTGTCGGTCTGCACGGCCTGGATCAGGCGGCCAAGCGCGTCATAGGTGTAAACGCTGCGGCTGGCGGCGTTTTCTTCGCTGTGCAGCTGGCCGGTTTTGGTATAAGTATAACAGACTTCTTCGCCGTTTGCAACGGTGGAGAGCACGCGCCCGAGCGCGTCGAAGGTGTAGACAGTGGTTTTCCCGGCGCGGTCGGTGGAGTGGAGCAGACGGCCGGTGGGGGAGTAGACGTTCGTCTCGCTCTGTGCCAGCGCGTCGGTGGTGGTAAGCACGCTGCCGAAGCGGTCGTAGGTGTAGGCGGTGGTGCTGCCGCCGGTGGTGGTGCTGAGCAGCTGCCCCGCGCCGTCGTAGGTGTAGGCGGTCTCCACGGCAACGCTGCCGCCGTTGTACTGCCTGACGCGGACGAGCCGGTTGCGGCTGTCGTAGCTGTATTCCGTTTTTGCCCATGCTGCCGCCTCGCCCACGGCGTTCGTGGGCGTCCACTCGCGGATGATGTTCCCGGCGGCGTCGTAGTCGTACTTCGTCACCGCCGTCGCGCCCTCCTGCACCGTGAGCGTCTGACGAAGCAGCCGCCCCAGCGCATCGTAGGCGTAGGTGGTGGGGGTGCCGGCGTAGTCAGTGGAGGAGGTCATGCGCCCCAGCCAGTCGTAGGCGGCGGTCGTGTACTGCCCCAGCGCGTTGTACGACTTCACGGCCTGTCCGGCGGCGTTGTACAGAAACTTTTCGCTGTAGGCGAGGCCGCTGGCCGCGTCCTGCGCGGTGAGATGCGTGAGCAAGTTGCCGCAGAAGTCGTAGGTGTAGGTGTCGAGATACTCTGTGCCGCCGAGAAGCTTACCGGTGCGAACCACGTTGCCGTTGATGTCGGTGTACTGCGTGGTGACAACGGAGGGCGCGACCTCGTCGCCGACAACAGTTTTTGTGACGACGGAGACGGCGTTGTTGTTGCTGCCCGTATAGAGGTAGTTTGGCTGCACGGCGCTGTCAGCGGGAGCGGCGGAGAGAATGCGGTAGGAATACAGCGTCTGGCTGAGCAGCACGCCCGTGCTGTCCGTCACCGTCTCGGAGAGCAGACGGTCGCGCTCATCGTATTCCGCTGTGGTGGTGCTGCCGTAGCGCTGCTCGGTGTGCCGGGTCAGGCGGCCGAGGCTGTCATAGAGGAAGCTCTCGAGCGCCTGCTCGCTCTCCTTGTCGGAGACCTCCGCGAGCTGGCCGAACACGTTGTATTGGTAGACGGTCTTTGTCCCGGCCGGGTCGGTATGCTCGATGGTGCGGTTTGCAAAATCGTATGCGTACTGCTCGCTGCACCCATCCGGGTAGGTGATGTAGATGACGTTGCCCGCCGCGTCATAGGCGTAGGCTGTGGTGTTGCCGCTGCCGTCGGTGCAGCTGGTGGGAAGGCCGCGGTCGTTGTAGGTCGTCTTTTCCGTGATGCTGCCCACAGCACCGCCGGGGGTGGAGACGGCGTTTGCACCGTCCGCCGTTTTCACCTGCAGCGTGGTGATCTGCGTGGCAGCGGCACTGTTGTCATAGGCAAATTGCTGCGTGATGTGCGCCTCGGCGGAAAGATACTGCTCTGCCGCCGTCACCCGTCCGCGCGCGTCGTAGGCGTAGGTCGTCCTGCTCTGCACGGCGCCGTTGGTGCTGACGGTCGTTTCGGCGATGGCTTTCTGGTTGGCGGTCGGCGTGTTGGTCTGGACGATGGTGGTGTTTGCGTTCTGCCGCCAGGTTTTGGTAAGCGGAATGGCGTAGCTTCCGTAGGTGTAGGTGGTGCGCTCGCCGTTCGGCTTTGTTTCGCTGAGGATGTTTCCGGCGCTGTCGTAGGTGTAGAAGCGGGTGGAAGCCGTAAAGGCGCTGCTCACGCCGGGCTCATATTCGCGGGTGAAGATGGAAGCCGGAAGCCCGCTGGAGGTGTAGGTGTAATCCACGATGCGGGAGACGCCGAGCGCGTCGATGGTGGCGTACAGATCATCGTGGGTGAAGGCCAGCTCAGGGACGGAGGGGTAGTCATAGCGCGTCTCCCTCTGCAGCTCGTGGCTGCAGTTGAAGTCATATTCCTCGCGATAGCTGTTCCAGCGATAGCCGCCCGTGGAGTCGCCCAGTGCCCGATGGTATGCAGTATTCGTGCACTGGTATTGCATCAGCTCGTCCCGGCCGTAGTAGTACCCGCTGAAATCGCCGGTGGAATAGGCTGACGTGCTTTGGCTGCTCGTGCTGCCGCCGGCATCCTCGTGCGCAGCGGCGGCGACGGTATATGCCCTGCTATAGCCGCTGCGGCCCAAAAGCTCGCGCTTTGTTCCGTTGTATGTAAAGGCGAGGCGCTGGGAGCCGGGATAGGTGACGCTCTTCAGGCTGACGCGGTAATACGGCTCGTCATTCGGCGAAGGGAGCGCGGCAAAGGCGTTATAGGCTTCCTGCCTGGTGCTGTTTGAGAGCGTGGTCAACTGACCAAGTTCATCGGCGACAGCGACCAGAAAGCGCGTTCCGCCCGATGAGGTGTTTTGCCGGGCGTAATAGGTGCGGATCGTGCGCCCGTTGAGGCTGAGCGTGTACAGCCTGTTATAGCGCTGGGTGGTCGTTCCGGGGACGAACAGGAAGGAAGTGCCGCCAAGCGCAACGGTCTGCTCCTGATAGAGGATGGTGTTGCCGAGCGTATCAACGATGGTGATGCAGTTATTTCCGTCCTCTGCGGTGCTATAGGTCAACGTGATACGGTTTCCAAACCGATCCTCAATGGCGATATTGCGCCCATCCGCATCAAAGTACTCTTTCTTTCCGTCCTGATAGGTCAAAGTGTGTGCTGCGCCGGGATAATTGCCGCCCTCGCTGAGCGTCATGTCCGTCAGATCAGACGCAATGCATCCGGCTTCGTCGATGTTATACACACGTCCGTCTGCGAGAGTAAGGCGGTAGCTTGCGTCGTACACGCCATCGGTTACAGTGCCGGTGAGGTATGGCTCAATGGTGGAAAAGCCCAGCCGCCAGCCGTGGCCAAGTCCGTACAGATCGACAAGGAAGGTGTTGGGTGAGCCTGCGTTTTCAAACGCCTCGTCAAAGGGCCCGATGCCCTTGATCGTGGCGTTGAATTTCATCACGCACGCGTCCCCATCCGGGTCGGTCGCAGCCCACAGCACGCCGGCGTAAGCGGCGTTGCGGTTGTCAAGGGAGCGCAGCGCCTGATCATACTGATCTGCGCGATAAAGGCAGACCCTCTGCAGCGACTCTATGCTTGCACTGTCATAAAGGGTATACTGCGAAAAGTCCGCGACCAGCTCAAACGAGTCTGCATTCTCCTCGTCATACGAAACATACGCATCAAAAGAAACCTTCAATGTCTTGGCAGCTTCGTATAAGCCGGTAGTTACGCCGAGCGGCTCGAGTGTTTTGGCCCATTTGGGGTCAAACTGGCGCACGATATTCAGATCCAGCCCATTTACACCCGGAAGGGAAAGGTCCGTTTCGGAAAAGATATAGCTTCCGTCCGAGATGTTGACGTTGATGCTGCCGTTTTTCTGATAGTTGAACGGGTCAGAGGGCAAAACCTGCGGCGCGTAGGACAGGGAAGGCTCTTCCTCGCCGGTGCTCTGCGCGGAAGAGGCCGAAGAATAGGCAGCGTTCATCGCGTTTTGGAACGCAGCTTGCGTGGTGGCAAGCGTCTGCATAGAAGATTCCAACAGGCTTGCCGGAATGCCCATTTTGACGGCGGCAGCGGCAACATCATCAGCGGGCAGCTCTTCGTCCGCTTCCTCTGTGAGCTCGGCGGCCTTTGCCGCACAGAGCGTTTCTATCGTGCAGCTCAGTACGGTGGAGGCAACCAGGGCGGCGCGCGCCTGACGGTACGAGTAGCCGCTGCAGATCAGCGTGCGGATGTCGGCGATCTGCTGCGTGCTCAGACCGTCCCGCTTCTGTTCCGTGCGAAGCTCTGCCAGCTCGCGGTTGAGCGCGGCGGCATCGCCGTGAAGCGCGGAGGCTGTGAGATATTCTGCCTCACTGAGGCCGGAGCTCAAAAGGCCCGCGCTCTTTTGGGGTGCAGTGGTGTTGCTGTCCGCAAAAAGAAGCTGCAGCGCCTCAGCGCGCGTCGCGTCGTCGCATTTAACGGCTGCGACGCGGCCGCTCTCGTCCGTTTTGACCTGCACGCTGCCCGAGCTGAGCACGCGCGTTTCAAAGGATTCGCTGCCAACGGCCAAAACGCCTGCGGGCAGCAGCTCAAGCGTCAGGCACAGAGCCAGAAAAAGGGAAAGCGCTTTTTTGAAGTGAGCCATAGATGCCTCCTGTGCTGCCACGACGGGGTTTCCTGCAAAATTGTGCAGCCTGCCGCGAAATCCCTCCATTTTTCTGAAATTATTATATCATATGCACATGCCCCTGTCAATCACCCACGCCCCGCGCGAAGCGCTATTTCAGCCGTGTGCTCTCCTTCAGCCCGCGCTTGCTCAGAAGCGACACGCCCAGCAGCACTGCGAGCATGGCGGCGGAGAGGGCGGCGATGAAGGTCGGGCCGCCGCCGTAGTAGGTGAAGCTGCTCCACGCCTTTTTTGCAGCCTCAGCGAGGGTGTATTCATTGAGCGCAAGCTGTGTGCGGATGCAGAAGGCAGAATACAGCGCCCAGCCCGCCGCGACGGCGAATACGCTGCGCCACAGCGCCTTGCCAAATACCTTTCGCCGCATTTTCCGCAGCGACATGCCGATCACGCGGAGAATCGTGTAACTGCGTCGTTCCTGCGCTGCCTCCAAGGCCAAAGCGCTTGCCAGCAGCAACAGCGTCACAATGGCGATGCAGCCGCCGCAGGCGTAAAGCAAGATCAGCTCCTGTGTGGCAGTTTGTACGGAATCCTTTACCTTTTCCCAATAGTTGTCAAAGGTAAGTTTTTTCTTTGTGCAATAGGTTTTTACAGCGGCGGTAGTGGAAAGCTCGTCCACACTGTCAGACGTGGTGACCAGAAGAAGCCAATAGCCATTTTCCTTGAATGACTTTTGCCTCTGAGGCCGACAAACGGAACGACATGGTTTTCTTCTTTGGTTATTCTCAATATTAGTAATAATAACAGGATATATAGCACTGTATTACATTTCTCCATTACCATAATGTTTGCAGGGTAAGTATAACTTCACACCACGCATTGAAGCACATACTTGATTTTGAAAACAGGTTTCCGTACATCCAGTTGAAACTCACTCTGCATAATGACGGAGAATAAAAGCTGCACGACATCACGCCGTGTCTCCTTTTCGTGATTTATTGCAATGTTATTGAATCGGCAATAATTTACCGAAATGAACATTCCAGGGGAATACGGTCAAAAATGCAAGAAAAAAGCCACCGCCTGCACAAATACAGGCGGTGGCTTTATACATATCCGGCGCTTTTTCTCTGGCGATTGTCGTAAGTTTATGGTAAATCCATCAGATTGCTTCCGAAAAAGCCAGTGTTTTCAACGCTTTTGGGGCAGATCTTAGTACATGCCGCCCATGTCGCCCATGCCGCCGGCGGGGGCAGCGGGCGCGGGAGGCTCGGGCTTGTCGGCGACGAGAGCCTCGGTGGTGAGCACCATGGCGCTCACGGACGCGGCGTTCTCCAGCGCGGAGCGCGTGACCTTCGCCGGGTCAACAATGCCGGAGGCGATCATGTCGCAGTAAACTTCCTTGTACGCGTCGAAGCCGTAGCCGACCTTGCGGGAGGACTTGATCTTCTCAAGCACCACGCTGCCGTCCACGCCGGCGTTGGCGGCGATCTGACGGATGGGCTCCTGCAGGGCATTGGCGATGATCTTCACGCCGGTCTTTTCGTCACCCTCGACCTTGGCAATGAGCTTCTCCACTGCGGGCACAGCGTTGACATAGGCCGTGCCGCCGCCGGCGACGATGCCCTCTTCCACCGCCGCGCGGGTGGCG